>CAZVEI010000161.1:295-4772 GCA_964626295.1 uncultured Alkalibaculum sp. | reverse complement strand
AAGTTTTAGTCAAACAAGTAATCTCTCCTGTTAAATGGGAGCAAAGTATTAAGTACATGATTTCTCAAGGGGTTACTCATTTTATTGAGATTGGACCTGGAAAGACTCTTTGTGGTTTTCTTAAACGAATTGATAAAAATGTAAAAGCACTACATGTAGAAGACATTAAATCCCTTGAAAATACGATAAAGACAATAGGAGGTCAATAATATGTTAAGTGGTAAGACCGCCTTAATTACAGGTGGCTCTAAAGGAATAGGCAGAGCCATTGCAAGAAAACTTAGCAGCTTAGGCTGTAATGTTGTCATTAACTATAATTCCAATGCAGCTCCGGCTGAAGAATTCATCAATGAATTAAAATCTGAAGGCAAAGAAGGATTGGCCCTTCAAGGAAATGTGAGCAATTTTGAAGATGCAAAAAATATTGTAGAAACCACAGTAAAGACCTATAAAAGCATCGATATTTTAGTAAACAATGCAGGTATTACCCGGGACAATTTGCTCTTAAGAATGAGCGAAGAAGACTTTGATGACGTCATTGGTACAAACTTAAAGGGTGCCTTTAATTGTACAAAACACGCCTCTAAATACATGTTAAAGAAAAAGAAAGGCAGAATTATTAGCATTGCCTCTGTCATCGGCTTAATTGGCAACTCAGGACAAGCTAATTACGCAGCTTCAAAAGCGGGCATTATCGGCTTTACAAAGTCCGTAGCCAGAGAATTAGCCACAAGAAATATTACTGCTAATGCCATCGCGCCAGGTTTTATCGTATCAGATATGACGGATCAATTAAGCGACGAGCAAAAATCTGCAATCAAATCAAATATTCCAATGAATTCCTTTGGAACTGCAGAGGATATCGCAAATTTAGTAGCCTTCTTAGCTTCTGATGAATCTGGTTACATAACAGGTCAGGTTATCAATGTAGACGGCGGAATGGCTATGTAGGAGGAATTACCATGAAAAGAGTAGTTGTAACAGGAATGGGAACTGTCAACCCATTAGGTGACAGCATATCTGAATTTTGGGACAATATTGTCGCGGGCAAATGCGGAATAGACGAAATCACTTATTTCAATACAGATGCATTTGAAGTAAAATGTGCTGGAGAAGTAAAAGAGTTTCATCCTGAAAAGTATATTCACAAGAGAGAATTAAAGAGATTAGATAAATACTGTCAATTTGCCTTATATGCGTCTTATGAAGCCTATAATGACGCAAAACTAGGAGATTATGAAATCGATAGAGAGCGCATTGGGGTCTTTGTAAGCAGTGGTATTGGCGGGATTGATACGATACAAGATCAGACAAAGAAAATGCTTGAAAAAGGTGTGGATCGAGTCTCTCCTTACTTCGTTCCCATGATGATTTCTAATATGGCAGCAGGTAATGTAGCCATTGCTTTAGAAGCAAAAGGTCCTTGTATGAATGTGGTTACAGCTTGCGCTTCTGCTACAAATGCTATTGGAGAAGCCTTTCGAAAAATTCAACACGGAGAAATGGATATTGCCATTGCAGGCGGTACGGAAGCATCTATTAACGAATTAGGCATTTCTGGTTTTATGGCTATGAAAGCTTTAAGCAGAGCAACAGACCCTAAAAGAGCCTCTATTCCCTTTGACAAAGATCGAGAAGGTTTTGTAATGGGTGAAGGGGCAGGAATCCTTATATTAGAATCTTTAGAAAACGCTCAGATGAGAGGGGCGACCATATACGCTGAATTAGTTGGCTACGGCGCAACTTGCGACGCTCACCACATTACCTCCCCTGCTCCTGAAGGCGAAGGCGCCATGCGTTCTATGAAAAACGCCTTAAGGGATGCTAATTTAAATACATCACATGTATCTTATATTAACGCTCACGGCACGAGTACTTATTACAACGATTTAAATGAATCATTGGCAATCAAAGCCCTATTTAATGACGACGGTGCAACACCACCAGTAAGCTCCACAAAATCCATGATTGGCCATTTATTAGGCGCTTCTGGAGGTGTAGAGGCCATTGCATGCATAAAAGCAATACAAGAAGCCATTTTACCGCCAACTATAGGCTACGAAACTCCAGACCCAGAATGTGACCTAGATTACGTTCCAAACGAGTCTAGAAAATCAAAGGTTAATGTTGTTATGTCTAACTCATTAGGTTTTGGTGGACATAATGCGACGATCGTGTTTAAGAAGTTTTCAGAATAATTTTATGGTTGGACGGAGGCTTTTCATGTTACTAAACAGCAATCAAATACAAGAGATCATCCCTCACCGCTTTCCCATGCTCTTAATCGATCAAATTCTTGATCTAGAGCCTGGTGTGAAGGCTACGGGGTTAAAAAACGTCACGGCTAATGAACCTTTCTTTCAAGGTCACTTTCCTCAAGAACATGTTATGCCAGGTGTACTCATCATCGAGGCCCTTGCACAAGTAGGCGCTGTAGCCCTTCTTAGTTTAGAGGAAAACAAGGGCAAAATTGCCTATTTTGGCGGTATTAAAAACGCCAAATTTAAGAGAAAAGTCATCCCAGGAGACACTCTCACCTTAAAAACCGAAATCATCAAAAGCAGAGGCAGCGTAGGCGTAGGAAACGCCACAGCCTACGTAGGCAACGAAATTGCAGCAAAAGCGGAATTGACCTTTGCTATTGGATAGTAAAACAGCTAGACGAAATGTCTAGCTGTTTTGTTTTAGAATCTTAGATTTTCATTATCTCGTCCATAGGCGAGTTTAGTTTTTTCGCTTTCAGCATTCAGTTTTTCCCGTCCAACGAACCAATCGTCCAACTAGATTTTAAAGAGCTGATTTTAATACTTCTGCCTTATCCGTTCTTTCCCAGGGGAAATCTTGATCTGTTCTTCCGAAGTGGCCGTATGCTGCTGTCTTTCTGTAGATTGGTTTCCTAAGGTCTAAATCCCTTATAATTGCTGCAGGTCTTAAATCGAAGTTTGCGTCGATTAATTCCGAGATCTTTTCATCGCTGATTTTACCTGTTCCAAAGGTATCTACATAAACAGATACTGGTTTTGCTACGCCAATTGCATAAGCTAATTCAACTTCACATTTTTCAGCAAGTCCTGCTGCTACGATGTTCTTTGCTACATATCTAGCTGCATAAGCTGCAGAGCGGTCTACTTTTGTAGGATCTTTTCCAGAGAAAGCTCCCCCTCCATGGCGACCATATCCACCATAAGTATCTACGATGATCTTTCTACCTGTCAAACCAGAATCTCCTTGTGGTCCTCCTACTACAAATCTTCCTGTAGGGTTAATGAAGATTTTTGTCTTGTCATCTAATAAGTCTTTATCGATGATAGGCTTAACTACGAATTTAATAAGATCTTCTCTTATCGTTTCTAATTCTACTTCTGGACTATGTTGTGTAGATATAACTACAGTATCTACTCGCACTGGTTTTTCGTCTTCGTATTCTACTGTAACTTGAGTTTTTCCATCAGGTCTTAAATACCCTAAAGTTCCATTCTTTCTAACTTGAGACAACTTTTTAGATAATCTATGAGCTAATGATATTGGCAAAGGCATGAGCTCAGGAGTTTCATTACAAGCAAATCCAAACATCATCCCTTGGTCTCCTGCTCCAGTGCTTACGTCAGCTTCCACTTCGCCGCTTCTAGCCTCTAGAGCTGTGTTTACACCCTGTGCTATATCAGGAGATTGCTCATCAATTGATGTAATGACCGCACAAGTTTCAGAGTCAAATCCGTATTTTGCCCTAGTATAGCCAATTTCTTTAATGGTGCGTCTTACTACTTTCGGAATGTCTACGTAACAATTAGTGGTGATTTCTCCCATTACGAAAACCATTCCTGTAGTTATAGCTGTCTCACAGGCTACTCTAGCAACAGGATCTTGCTCTAATATTGCATCTAATACTGCATCAGATATTTGATCACAGATTTTATCTGGATGTCCTTCTGTAACGGATTCAGAAGTAAATAATTTTTTTGTCATTTGTATACCTCCATATTTTTAGTTGAACAATAGTTAAGCAATAGCTGAACAGTAGTTGAACGATGGTTAAACGGTAGTTAAACAATGGTTGAACTATAGTTAAAGGATGGTTGAACTATAGTTAAAGGATGGTATAACCATTGTTGTTCACTAATACGAAAAGCCTCGTCAAATGACGAGGCTCTTAAAAAATAAACCCCTCATCATTCAGTATATTCTGTAGGTATTAGCACCAATGCGTTAACGCTGGTTGCCGGGTTTCCTAGGGCCTATTCCCTCCACCACTCTGGATAAGGTAAACTATTATTCAATTTATAAAAATGTTACCATAGGCACCTTCTAAAGTCAAGGGCATCAATGTTAAGCTTATGTGTATAATATTTCCACTGGTTTTACAAGTGTTTGAATTTATAAAACGAAGTGTATAATTATATAAGCATTGTTTATACTAATCTTTCAAGCACTTTAGTCTTTAGTCACTAGCATCTGGGTATTCCTTTCGGGTCAAGAT
>CAZVEI010000161.1:0-285 GCA_964626295.1 uncultured Alkalibaculum sp. | reverse complement strand
ATTATATAGAATTTTGGCTTTTTTTTATTAGCGGTCATCCTAGAGCGCAGCGAAAAATCTGTGACCCACAAAGCCCGACCCAAGCAATGCTTTTCCTTACCACCTTACCACCTTGAAGCTTACCACCTTACCACCTATTTTCATAGGATGACTAGAACCATAGCTAGGGTTAAAAGTCGAACTTTGTACTCTATAAAAATACCAATATTCTCTACACTTAAACGAATATCAACAAAATATTTTTACTTTTCGTTGTAAAATAGAGATACATTTTTGTAATCTTGG
>CAZVEI010000160.1:2309-4804 GCA_964626295.1 uncultured Alkalibaculum sp. | reverse complement strand
AGCCTTCGATGGTTCGAATCCATCTCCCACCACCATTTAACAATTAAAAATGAACAATGAAAAGTATAAAGAGATTCCTTTGGAATCTCTTTTTTTTTATTTAAAACTCTACTTGGAAGATACAACTTAAAATATACAACTAATAAGGTGTTTTAGTTATGAAAAGTGCGGGTATGAATAAAATATAATAGGGATAAAGGGAGGTTATAAAATGAAGAATATAGTAATACCTATAGATGGCTCGGAAGGCTCAAAGAAAGCGATGGCAAAGGCAAAGGAGTTTGCAAAGGCTTTTAATTCTGATATTACCCTTTTAAATGTAAGAGAAATTTCCGTACAAGAGGGTTACTATAATAGAATTGAAGATTATTTAGTATTTGTTAAGCAAATATCTGAAAAGGTGCTAAATGAAGCTAAGGAGTTTTTTTCTGATTTAGGATGTAATATAAATACAATATCATTAGAAGGTGATGTTGCAAGAAGTATTATCACATATGTTGAAAACAATGATATTGACTTAGTGATTATTGGATCTGAGGGACTCAATGCTCAGGGCATTAAAAAGGTATTGATTGGGAGCGTAGCAAATAAAGTCCTTCATAAGATTAAAAGACCTCTTTTAATTGTCAAATAGCATAAATAAATTGATATATAATAGTAAATTGGGGGGATTGAAATGAAAAATATTTTAGTTAGTATTGACGGATCAGAGTACTCTAAGAGGGCTATGCTAAAGGCAAAAGAAATTGCTAAAGCCTTTGATAGCAATATTGTTCTTTTAAATGTTCGAAATACGATTATACCTTATCTTGCATTTGAGGAAACTCAAAAATACTATCATATGTTAAAAGATAATTCAGAGGCACTACTACAAGTAGCTAAAAAACATTTTTCTGATATGGAAGATAAAGTGCAAGTAGTTTCTTTAGAAGGTGATACTGCCGCTGAAATTATAGATTATGCTCAAAATAATGATATCGATTTAGTAGTAATGGGCTCCATGGGACTAAGTGCAGGCCTTATTCAAGGACTTTTATTAGGTAGTATTACAAATAAAGTAGTTCACGGTATTAAAAAGCCAATACTAATTGTCAAATAAATTGAGAATAATAAGAGGCCATAAAATCATTTGGATTTTATGGCCTTCATTTTTGTAGTGTAATAATGCCAGTATTAGCAGTGAAATGACCCAAAAGCAATACCCTAAATGCAAGAGACGAAAGACTAGCGACTAACTAACCCTTATTTCACTACTCCACCTTCAACAACTACAGATTCAGGATCTACACTATCACCGTATACAGGTTTTAATGTAGCTTCATAGTTTGCATGCATGAAGTTTTCTTCCCCTAATTTTTTTAGTTCGTCGTTAACCCAATTTAATAGTTCTGTATCTCCCTTTTGTACTGCAGGAGCGATATAATCTTGGTTTCCTAATTCGTTAATCCCAGTTATAAAGCCTGTATTTTCAACAACCCATGCAAATATTAAAGTATTGTCATGAGCTAATGCATCTCCACGTCCATCTTTTAAAGCATTAAAAGCTTCTGTATTTTGGTCGTATTTTACGAGCTCGATTTCTGGATAATTTTGAGTGAAGTACATTTCTGCAGTTGTTCCTTTATTGATAATTAATTTTTTTTCTTTTAATTGCTTTACATCTGTGATTACAGCACCATCTGGAGAAACAATACCTAAGCTAACTTTCATATAGGGATTAGCAAAGTCAACAGCTTCTTTTCTCTCAGGAGTTATTGTAAAGTTAGCTAATATAAGATCTACTTTGCCAGATTGAAGGTATTCTACTCTGTTAGCAGCTTCTGTGATTACAAATTCAATTTTGGATTCATCACCTAATAAATCTTTTGCTATACGTTTTGCAAGATAAATATCATACCCTTGATTTTTACCATTTTCATCAATGTATCCAAATGGTGGCTTGTCTCCAAAGACTCCTATTCGGATTACATCATTTTCTTTAATTCTGTCAATAGACGATTGTTCTTCTGTAGGTTGGCCACAAGCTACAAATAAGCCTGTCATCAAGATCAAAATCAATCCTAGAGAAATAAATTTTATTTTTTTCATTTTTTGTTACTCCTTTCATTATTAAAACTAAATGTATTTAAGAATTTTTGTGCTCTCTCTGTTTCTGGATTTGTAAAAAATTCTTCAGGAGAAGCGATTTCTGCAATCTTACCTTTATCCATAAAGATAATTCGATCTGCTACTGCCTTGGCAAAAGCCATTTCGTGAGTAACAATAATCATCGTCATCCCCTGATTAGCTAATTCCAACATAACATCTAAGACTTCACGAACCATTTCAGGATCTAATGCTGCTGTTACTTCATCAAAGAGCATAATTTCAGGGTTCATACAAAGTGCTCGTACAATAGCGACTCTTTGCTTTTGTCCACCTGAAAGCTGTCTTGGATAAGCATTTGTTTTATCGCTAAGGCCTACTCGTTCGAGAAGTTGTTTTGCTTCTTTTAT
>CAZVEI010000160.1:0-2299 GCA_964626295.1 uncultured Alkalibaculum sp. | reverse complement strand
AGGTGGAGAAGTAGAAGTTGATGACTATATCCAATTTAAAGTTGTTAATAAAACATTTTCTAAGATCGTCATATGAGGAAATAAGTCATAACTTTGAAATACCATCCCAATCTTTTGACGTATTAGATGCCACTGGGTCTTATCTAGGTTTATAATTTTGCCATCTAATAAGATTTCTCCAGATTGAATCTCCTCAAGGCCATTGATACATCGAAGCAAAGTGCTTTTGCCACATCCAGAAGGACCTAGAACAACTACAACTTCCCCTGAGCGGACTTCTAAAGATATATCAGATAAAGCGACTAAATCGTCGTATTTTTTATGTAAATTTTTAATCTGTAATAATGGTTTCTCATCCTGTGCACTCATAAGCAAACCTCCTTTTATTTAAGCTGATGTTTCAATTATAAGCATATAGATGTTACGAATAATAAACTTTAATTTTTGCTATCTCAGCAGAGAATGGCCCTAAAGGAATACATAAATACAGATAGCTATTTGCTAAGTAAAGCGTCTAATTTTCCCACTTTTCTTCTAATTTTCTAGAGAAAACAGTGACAGGATAGCAAATAATAAAGTATAGAAAGAAAATAAAACTGTACACCCAAAGAGACGCTGATGGGGTTTTCAAAATAGATGACTCTATAATTTGCTGGCCTATTTTTAATACTTCTATTACGCCTATTAAGACGGCTAATGAAGTAGTCTTAATCATACGTGTCGCTAAATTAATTGCTGCTGGAATAAGTCTTCTCACAGCTTGGGGGATAATAATATATCGGTAAATCTGAAGGTCTGTAAGTCCTATTGCCTTACCGCTTTCTTTTTGATGAACGGGAAGTGAAGTCACGGCTCCTCTTACAATATCACCCATTTCAGCAGTGCCCCAAAGGGTAAAGACAATAATACAAACGACCTCTCCATCTAAGTGAATGCGAAATGCTTTTGTCACACCGAAGTAAAAGATAAACAGCCAAACGAGCAAAGGTATAATTCGAATAGCTTCAAGATAAATTCTACATAGTATATTGATGACTTTATTTTTTCTAAGCATGATAAGTCCAAAAGCAATTCCAAATACTGTTGACAGAATAATAGAAATTAAGGCAATCCTACCTGTTACCCAGAGTCCACCAAGAAGGCGTTGCATATTGATTCCTTGAAATAGAACTCTAACGCCCAAATCCTGCATAGCGTATCCTCCTTTCTAGGAAAGTAATGCCTAGGGACATTGGCAGTAAAATAATCAAATAAACTACAACCAACATTAGAAGGGCCTCATTGGTTTTATAATACATACCAATTAAATCCTTTGCTACAAACATCAAATCAGCCAGTGCAACTGCGCTAAAAACGGAAGTTTCTTTTAATAGAAAAATGGCGTTAGCGCCAATTGCAGGAATGGCTACAGCTACTGCCTGGGGTAAAATCACATAGCGAACTAATTGTGGCCTCGTAAGTCCAATACTCATCCCAGCTTCTATTTGTGTCTTGCTTACTGCCTCTAGCCCACTACGAAAGGCTTCAGCCATATAACTGCCGCCTAAAAAAGTAAGTCCAATTATGGCACAAGTTGTAGACTCTAATTTAATACCAAGTTGTGGTAATCCGTAATATAGGAAAAATAGCTGAATTAATAAAGGTGTATTTCTTGATAATTCAATATAGATAGCCACTACTCTCTTAAGTCCTTTGATGTTGTAATATGTAATAATGCTGCATAATAAACCTAATACAAGAGATAGAGCTATTCCTAATAACCCGATTACTAGAGTAACCTTCATCGCTTCCACATATAGAGGAATATTTTTTATAATAAATGGAACGTCCGTAAAATCCACCTCCTTAAGAAGATAAGTAAATATAATTTTACTTCATATCATTAAAGTATACGTTGATAACCTTTCAATGTCAATGGATTTGATAATAAAAATATTAAGTATATTTGTTTAGTTGGTTATACTGTACTATATAACATACTTTGATTTATAAGCGACGAATATCTAATTCCCTCTGTCCAAATAGTGTGCTTTGCTTCAAAACGAATATCAATTTTGTGACCATCTATTTCATTCAGATAATAAACTATACTTTCTAATATTATATATACCACTATATACATTAATTTTAAGAATAATAAACTATATAATTTCTAGAATAGTTAAACCATTGAACATTCCAAAAATAAACTATGAAAATGGAATAGATGATGAGTGTAAAACAATGGTTGTAATACCAACAATATTGGACAGCAAAGAGAAAGTTGAAGAAATGTTCAAAAAAATAGAAAAATATTGTT
>CAZVEI010000159.1:0-4808 GCA_964626295.1 uncultured Alkalibaculum sp. | reverse complement strand
TACAAACTGCGAAAGATTCATCACTCAGGAACTGAAGGATCTTGAGACCGAACTATTAATAACATACCCTATACTAACACGTTTTTAACAATTCTAAATTATTCACGTTTGTGGACAAGCCACACAAACGTGAATAATTTACTGTCAGATGGGTAAATAAAAATGAGGTAGATTAAAGCAATAATCTGCAAACCATTACAGATAGAAAGGCAAAAAAAAATGTGGTAAAATATCGAATAGGTTTATTGTAAAAGCTACTTTAAGAGTAGGTTAGATTATGTTAACAGAAGGAGGAAATGCAGTGAAGGGAATTGGTGCATCACCAGGCATTGCAATCAGCAAAGCATTTGTATTGAAAGATGCTGTGATTGAAATCAATACTGCCAAAATTGATAATGTACAAGATGAAAGTGCTCGACTAAAAAATGCAATTGAGAATGCAAGACTTCAAATAAATAACATAAAGCAAAAAGCAATTGAAGAATTAGGTGAAGAGGAAGCTAAAATTTTTGATGCTCACCTAATGATTCTAGACGACCCTGAATATACAGGACAAGTAGAACAACTTGTTAATAGCGAAAAAATTACAGCAGACAATGCAACAAACCAAGTAACAGAACAATTTGTAGCAATCTTCGGCATGATGGAAGATGAATACATGAAAGAAAGAGCTGCAGATATTAAAGACGTTGGCTCTAGATTAATTCGAAATATATTAGGTGTTCAAACACAAAACCTAAGTGAGATTTCTGAAGATGTAATCATCATTGCAAAGGATTTAACTCCATCTGATACTGCGCAAATGAACAAACAAAGAGTTAAGGGTTTTGCTACAGATGTAGGAGGAAGAACTTCTCATACAGCAATCATGGCTAGAAGTTTAGAAATTCCAGCCGTATTAGGATTAAAAAATATTACTTCTAATGCAAACGATGGAGATACTATTATAGTAGATGGCATGACAGGAGAGGTAATCATCAATCCTGAAGAAGAAGTACTTAAGAGCTATCAAGACAAAAAAGCAGAATATGAAAACTTCAAAAAAGAATTAGAAGAATTAAAAGAGCTTCCAGCACAGACAAAAGATGGACATGTTGTAGAACTTGTTGGAAACATTGGTACGCCAAAAGACATCGAAGGAGTCCTTCGAAATGGCGGTCAAGGTGTAGGCCTTTATCGTACAGAGTTTTTATATATGGACAGCGACGAAATGCCAAGTGAAGAAAAACAATTTGAAGCATATAAAGAAGTTTTAGAAGGCATGAAAGGTATGCCTATCATCATCAGAACGTTAGATATTGGTGGAGATAAAAAACTTCCATATTTACAATTAGATGAAGAAATGAATCCATTCCTAGGCTTAAGAGCAATTAGACTTTGTTTCGATCAAAAAGATTTATTTAAAACGCAGCTTCGCGCGATCTTAAGAGCGAGTGTGTTTGGAAAAGCACTTATCATGTTCCCAATGATCTCAAATATAGATGAAGTAAGACAAGCAAAAGCGATTTTAGATGAATGCAGAAAAGAGCTAGACACAGAAAACATCGCTTATGACAAAGACCTTAAAGTAGGTGTTATGGTAGAAATTCCATCTGCAGCTGTTTGTGCAGATATTATTGCAAAAGAAGTAGACTTCTTTAGCATCGGTACAAATGACTTATGCCAATACACTTTAGCAGTAGACCGAATGAATGAAAACGTAAGTTATTTATATCAACCATTCAATCCTGCAATCTTAAGACTTGTAAACAATGTTATAGAAGCTTCTCACCAACATGAAGGTAAATTTACTGGAATGTGCGGAGAAATGGCAGGAGAACCTCTTGCAGCCTTAATATTACTAGGTTTAGGTCTAGATGAATTCAGCATGAGCGCATCTAGTATTCCACAAATCAAAAAGATCATTAGAAACGTTACTTTAAAAGAAGCACAAGACATCGCTCAAAAAGCACTAGAGCTTGCAAGCGCTGATGAAGTAATCGCTATGGTAAGCGAAGAACTAAAGAAATTAAATATTACAATCATTTAGGAGGAAAACAAATTGGTAAATAAAGAAGTTACAGTATTAAACGCAACAGGATTACACGCAAGACCAGCATCAATGTTTGTACAAGAAGCAGGAAAATATAAATCAGAAATCAATCTAATAAAAAATGACAAAAAAATCAACGCAAAAAGCATCATGGGAATCATGGCTGCAGGCCTTGCAAAAGGCACAGTACTAACAATCGAAGCAGAAGGCGAAGATGAACAAGCTGCATTAGATGCGTTAGTAGCTTTAGTCGAAAGCAAATTCGGAGAAGAGTAAGAAAACAAAAGAATGTCCTCGTGAGGGGACATTCTTTTATTTTAGTAGAAAACTGAATGCAGAAGGCTAAAAAAAAGCAAAACTCACCTTAGTGCGAGAAAAGACCCAAGCTCCTGCCTCGTCATCCTTGAGCGCCAGCGAAGGATCCCACCACACAAACAACACGCAACATAAAACAGGTAAGGCGGAAAACGAATTCAGAAAGCTAAAAAAACGAAAACTCGCCTTCAGGCGAGCAAGTGCCTTTGCTGACCACCTGACCACCTGACCACCTTTTTTCATTAAATTTGTTTACAATCTAAATATTCGGGTATAATTAAGGAAAACTCAAAATTGGAGGGGATATTATGTCTAAAAGTTCAGATTTTATGAGTGGCGTTTTATTGGGTACAATCCTTGGGGGGCTTGCTGGTATTTTACTAGCTCCAGAATCAGGCAAAGACACTATTCAAAAATTAAAAGATAAAAGCGAAGATTTTTTGGATAATGTTAAGGATTTAAGCAATGATGCTGTAGACCAAATGGGTGAATACAAAGACGAAATCAACGAAAAAGTTGAAAATTTAAGCAACAAAGTATCTGATAAAATGAAATACTACAAAACAGAATTAGAAGAAAAATTAGAGGATATGAAAGATTCGGTAGAAGATGCTATTGACGATATAGAAGACGAATTAGATGAAGATCCAGATCCTCAAGATACTCAAATATAGCTCAAATACGCATAGAAGCTAGAAGGTGAAATAATCATGTTTGAACCGATACACTTATGGGAAGCAGGCATTCTTTTAATAGGAATTGCCTTTGTAGTAGGTGCTGTATATTTAGCAAAAACCATGAAAAGTTTAATAATGGCTGTAGAGGATATTACTAAAACGGTTACAGAAAACAGAAAACAAATTGACAATATTATAAAAGATGTTCAGAGTATAACAAATAGTTCGTCAGAAGTAATGGACAGCGTAGAAGAAACCTTAACGTCTGTTAAGAAATCTGTTACAGATGTAGAAAAAACCGTTGCTAGCACAAAGAGCTATATCCTCAGACCAGTCTTAAAAACTCTAAAGTATACCCATTCAGCAATTAATATTGCTCAATCACTTACAAAAAAGAAGAAGAAAAAAAGAAAATATTAAATATAAAGACACGTTTAGCGTGTCTCTGCCTTTTTTTAATAATAGTTGAACAATGGTTGAACAATTGTTTAGTAGTAGCTAGTGGAAATTATATAATTAATCGGTAATAGTTGAATAGTAGCTGAACAATCGCTCAACGGTCGTTCAACAATCGTTCAACTATCGTTTAACTACCGTTAATCAACAAGGAGGAAGTATTTTGTTATCAATAACGACAAAAATAGAACAAGAACATTACGAAATGAAATTAAGTGGTGAGGTAGATATTTATACTGTAGATCAATTAAAGGACGCTATAGATAATAATATGAGGCAAAATTTTAAAAATATTGTTTTTGACTTTGGCGATTTAGGGTACATAGATAGTACCGGTATAGGAGCACTTATAGGAATAAAAGGCAAGTATAAGGGTACTGACGTTAAAATTATCAATTTACGCTCCAATATAAAAAGGCTGTTTGAAATTACCGGGATTATGAAAATATTTTCAGTTGAATAAGTGGAGGAATTAAAAGAATGGAAAATAATAATAGGACAGTAAGCCTTACCCTGCCTAATGCTCCTGAATTTGTAAGTGTAGCTAGATTAGCTTTATCAGGCGTGGCAGACAGAATGGGATTTGATGTAGATGACATCGAAGATTTAAAGGTTGCTGTATCAGAAGCATGTACTAATGCCCTTAAACACGGCAATCAAAATGCAAATGGAAAGTATTTTGTGCACTATACAATTGCAGAAAAAAGGCTTATAATTGAAGTATGTGACGATGGTAAGGGCATAGATATAGAAAATATAAAGACCCCAGATTTAGACCATCCAAAAGAAAGTGGCTTAGGATTGTACATTATTAAGACTTTAATGGATGAAGTAGAAATTAAAAATCGAGAAAATAATGGAGCGAGCATACTTATGATTAAAAATATGAGGGAGTAGTTGTATGAGTAAAGGTCTATCCGCTTCTCAAGATAAGAAGAGCCTTAATCGAAAGGCACATATCGATGAGTTATTTAGTAAGTATATAGCTACGAAGGATCATAAAATAAGAAATAGGATATTTGAAGAGTATATCAAAGAAGTACGTAAACAAAGGTGTAGAATACGAAGATATTTACCAAGTAGCTAGCTTAGGTTTGATTTACGCTATAGAGCGATTTGATCCTAGCAAAGGATTTGAATTTTCAAGTTTTGCTACACCTACCATATTAGGAGAAATCAAGAAGTATTTTAGAGATAAAGAATGGATTATTAAGGTACCTAGAAGAATACAAGATTCCTATCGAAAAATAAATCAAGCAAAAGAAGAGTTACAACATAAATTGATGAAACCACCTACAGTAGATGATATAGCAAATTTCCTTAACCTC
>CAZVEI010000158.1:0-4813 GCA_964626295.1 uncultured Alkalibaculum sp. | reverse complement strand
ACTTATTGGTATACGGGCTTATGACCATTGTTTATTTTAAATTGTACAAGCACATTACGAGAAAGTGGCAAATTTCCATCTTGATGAGCGTAAGTATCATAATCGTAGGTTTGCTTATGAACACATTTCAAGCCAATTACTTATTCGATACGGTCCTCGTTTTTTTTGAGAGCTTTTTATCCCTATCCTTATTTTACATATACAATGTAGCTATAACTCTGTTTATAAACCGCAATCGAAAAATTTACTCTAATCAAGAAATTGTCTGTTTAGGTATATTTATATCTATATTAATATTAGGATTAAACAATATTGACTATTTCGGTATATCCATCTCCACGGTTTTAACGGTATTCCTAATTTTGCTGTTTAGCTTTCGCATAGGTGTGGGGGTATCCGCTCCATTAGGTATGATTTTAGGCCTTGTGCAGAATTTAAGTACCAATTCGAATCCTTTGCTTATTATTATTTACGGATTATGTGGTATCGTAGCTGGCGTTTTTCGAGATGGTGGAAAAGTGATGGTAATTATAGGCTTTGTAGTCTGCAATGCTATGATGGCTTTTTACTTAAATGGCTCTACAGAAGTTTTGGTACACCTTGAAGAGATTCTCATTGCCTCTATGATTTTTTTATTCATCCCCAATGCGTTATGGGAGAGGGTTCACTTTTTTAATTTTGACAAGGTAAATGAATCTTACCAATTCTTTTGTAAAGAGCGAATCAATGAAAATTTGCGAGTTCGGTTAAACAAGTATTCTATATTATTAAAACAAATGGGGACAAGCTTTTTTAATCCAGAATACGAAAACAGGGAAGTTTTTCACAAGGCTTTTGATAAAATCACGAATTCTGTCTGTAAAGAGTGCTATCTTGCTCAAAGGTGTTGGAAAACCGATGGAGAAAATACGTATAGGATGTTTTTAGAAGTAGCTCAAACCCTTGAAGAAGGGTCTGTAGATTACTCTTCGGCAGTATTTCAAGAGCTGCGCACAAAGTGTATTTACGATGAAGATTTGCTAGAAAAGTTTAAATTCCAGGTTCAATTTATAAATGCAGAAAAAGAAATGATTGCTAGAATTGGTCAAAATAATCTCTTTGTATCCAATCAATTAGAATTTGCAGGGGAATTGATTCAGGATATGAAAGAGAGCTTAAATGATAAATGGCTGATCAAATGCGATGAGGAAAGAAATGTCCTTATCGAATTAGATAAGAACGATATTATTCTAGAAAAATTGTACGTCATTCAAGAAGCAAATGAAAGGTATAAAGTTACCATTGCCAGCAATAAAAGATTACAGCAATCTATTTCAAAGAATAAGATTGCCCGAATTCTATCCGATGTTTTGGGTGTGAAAATGGGTTTAGATAATGAGAGTTTTTCACAAGAATATGGTGGTCACCTCTATATTTACCGTGAGTTGTCAGAGTATAGAATCAGCACAGGTCTCGTTTCTTATTCAAGTGTAGCTGGAGAAAAGTCAGGAGATATTTTTTCCGATAAGATTTTAGACAATGGCAATCGAGTTCTCGCCCTATGTGATGGTATGGGGATAGGAGATGGCGCTTATGAGGAAAGTGATACAACTATGAATTTGCTAGAAAAATTTATGGAAGCTGGAATTGATAAGACCGTAATGATTAAAAATATTAATTCTGTACTTATGCTACGCAATGAAAAAGAAACCTTTTCAACCTTAGATTACATGGTCTTTGATCCCTTTACTGGAATGGCAGAATTCAATAAAATTGGGGCAGCTATTACCTTGATAGTACAAGATGGAAAAGTAAAGCTTTTAAGAGGTCAATCTTTGCCTGTAGGTATTTTAGATGAAATTGCTATAGAATCTATTGCACTTAGCTTAAGTGAGGGGGATTTAGTTATTATGATGACAGATGGGATATTTGAGTGCTGTAAAGATACCAAAGAAGTGGAAGAGTGGATTACAAACGCTGTAAAAAACATCTCATCTAATAATCCTCAAAAAATTGCAGATAAAATCTTTACCCAATTCAGAGCTATTTGTTCAAATCCAAAAGATGATATTACCATATTAGTTGGTAGGGTTTGGAAGGCGTAGGAGTTCTATATTCTAAGTATTATATTTTTAGTCCTAAGCACTAAGTTCATTATGCACTTAGTGCTTTTACTTACAATTTATATCTTGCCAATTAGAACTTATATCTTGCAACTTATATCTTGAAACAATAGCTGAAAACATATACAATAAGCCTATGTTTACGTGAAGTGGTGATGGAATGGAAGAAAAAGTGTTAGATTTTATCAAGGAAAATAAATTACTGGATTTTGGGGATCGGGTCCTTGTAGGTGTTTCAGGAGGGCCTGATTCTATTGCTTTACTCCATTTTTTATATTCAATCTGTAACAAGTTAGAATTAGAGGTTGTTGCCTGTCATTTAAACCACATGATTCGAGGAAAAGAAGCAAATGAAGACGAAGAGTTTGTAAAGGATCTATGTGAAAGAATAGGGGTTGCATTTTTTAGTAGAAAATGTGAGGTAGAAAAACTCGCTAGAGAAAAAAAGATTACCGTTGAAGAAGCTGGTCGGGAAGAACGCTATAAATTTTTTTATTACTTAAAGGAAAAATTGGGTATAGATAAGATAGCCCTAGCTCATCATCTGGACGATAATGTTGAAACGATACTTATGAGATTCCTTCGAGGTACAGGAGTAAAGGGCCTTAGAGGGATCCTTCCTATGAGAGAAGATGGCGTCATAAGACCATTTTTATCTGTCCGCAAGAAAGAGATTCTAGCATACTGTAAGATTCATAAACTTTCCACTAGACTAGATAAGACCAATTTAGAAGCAAAATATCACCGAAATAAATTAAGATTAGAGGTTATCCCTTACTTAGAAAATTTTAACCCAAATTTTGCTCAAGGAATAAACCAGCTGGGGGCGATTTCTATGGAATACTATGACTTTGTTCACAAATGTGCAAAGGAAGAAGTAAATCGAATAGCGGATCATGGTAAAATTGACATTGAAAAATTTAATGAGCTTCACATATGCTTAAAGGGAGAAGTGCTAATAGAAGCATTGCAACAAGTAAATAAGGATATTTCCCTAGAATATCATCATATTGATCTTATTCTCAATAAATTAAAGGGTGAACACAACACTATTTGGGCTCTGGATCTGCCTAATAATGTAAAGGTCATTCGCCAATATAACTATTTATTTGCCGACATTTACACAAATAAAGTGGAAATAGATTCTTTTTGCTATGAACTAAGGCCAGGCAAAATATTGCTATTATCTAAATTGCGCTGCTGTTGTAGTGTGGAAATTATGGGCATGGATGTATATAAAAATCTTAATCCTAAGCCATTTGGAGCTGTTTTCGATTACGATAAGATTTTAGAGCAAGGTGAGCTCCTTCTTCTGAGAAGCAGAAAAGAAGGAGACCGTATTGAGCCTATAGGGATGAAGGGAACAAAAAAAGTAAAGGATATTTTTATTGATAAGAAAATTCCCCTTGCAGAGCGATGGAAAATTCCTTTGATTTGTATCAATAATAATGTAGTATGGATAGTGGGTTATCACAAAAACAGAAAATTTAAATTAAATGAAGATACTCAAAATGTATTACTTGTATCTTTTGACTATTATGAGGAGGCATAAAATGAATAAGGATATCAAAAAAATCTTAATAACTGAAGAAAAATTAAAAGAAAAAATCGCCGTGTTAGGAGAAGCTCTTACTCTTGAATATAAGGATAAATTTCCACTAGTCATTTGCGTATTAAAGGGTGCTGTTTTATTCATGTCTGATTTAGTACAGAAAATTGATGTTCCATTAGAGATGGATTTTATGGCGGTATCTAGCTATGGGGATTCTACAAAGACTTCTGGTCAAGTGAGAATTGTTAAGGACTTGGAAAAAAGCGTAGAGGGGCGAGATGTATTAATCGTAGAGGATATCGTTGATAGCGGATTGACTTTAGCCTATCTCGTAAAACTATTACAAGAGAGAAATGCAAAGAGCATAAAAATCTGCTCCTTATTAGAAAAGCCAGAGAAACATATTGCTGATGTAAGGATTGATTATGTAGGTTTTATAGTACCAGATGAATTCGTAGTAGGCTATGGATTAGACTACGCCGAAAAATACCGAAACCTCCCCTATATTGGTGTTCTAAAAGAAAAAATATACAAGGACTAGCAGCTAAAGACGCAACACTATGAAGTGGTTGAGCTTTCAAGGATTATATGGTAAAATAGCATTTCAAAAATCTTGTATAGATGTGCAATCATATTAAATGCATGATTTATTATAAATTTATAGGCAAATAAATGCCTTATTGACGAAAGGAGCGTGAACTTTTGAATAAATATTTAAGAATGATAGGGTTTTATTTAGTAGTGCTCGTCTTAATAGCAGCTTTACTAACGAATATTAAACCTGGCCAGGAAATTCCTACTACTTTAACTTATTCTGAACTACTATCTGGCATTGCAGATGAGAGCATAAGTGAATTGACAGTAGACATTGATAAGTATATTGTTTCTGGCAAATTAAGCAATGGAAAAGAATTTCAATCGGTAGTCTTACCTAGTAGTTTTAGTATTTTTCTAAATGACTATTTAGAACAAGATGGTACAGTAAAAGCGGAGTTTAAACAACCAGAGCAGGCACCCTGGTGGTTTGCGATTTTACCATCAGTCTTTTTAATTGTTATTATGGTTGTCTTCTTCTTGATGTTTACACAACAGTCGGGAAGTGGCGGTGGAAAGGTTATGTCTTTTGGAAAGAGCAAGGCTAAGCTCCACACTCCGTCGA
>CAZVEI010000157.1:0-4820 GCA_964626295.1 uncultured Alkalibaculum sp. | reverse complement strand
GATTTCTTGCATCTAGTATCCCTTCTTTTGCATAAAGGCGAAAAGCATCCCTATTGTAATTTCCTATATAAATTAAGGATAATACGGACAAAAACATACACATCATTGCGCTAACCAGTCGTTTATTAGAAAATTTCATCATGACTTTTATCCTTCTATTACTTTTTCAATTATTGTATAATAAATGTGGAGGTAATGCTATGATTAATCTATTGTTAGTTGACGACGATCTTGACATTTGCGAAATTATCAAGATCAATCTTTGTTCTCAAAACTATAACTTGTATATTGCCAACAATGGTAAAGACGCTTTATCTCACCTAGAAGATTGCAATATTGATTTAATACTATTAGATATTATGTTACCAGATCTAGATGGAGTAGACTTTTGCGGCGAAATACGAAAGATAAACAATTGTCCCATTATATTCATAAGCTGTATTGATGATGACAATACCATCATTAGGGCTCTAGAAATGGGTGGAGATGATTATCTCGTCAAACCATTTAATAGTAATATCCTTATTGCGAGAATTGAAGCGAATCTACGCCGCGTTGAAATTCAGGTAAATAAAACAGAAGATTCTTTACCAAAAAACGCTTTTGGAAATTGTCTTATAGACCCCAGTGATCACACTGTAATCAAAAATGGAGAGCAAATATATTTGTCTCCCCTAGAATTTAAGATTTTGAATTTTATGATTGATAATCCTAACCGAGTCTTATCTCTAAGTGAAATATACGATAATATTTGGACCACCCCCAGCTATGGTGATGTAAGAACAGTAAAAGTACATATAAGTAATCTTCGAAAAAAGATTGAAGATGATCCTTCAGAACCACACCACATTACCACCATTAGAAGAATAGGCTATTACTTTGTTTTAGACAATAAAAAAACACAGTCGTGATTATTTGTCGATAAATATTTAATAAGATACTATTAGTATTTTTTAGATATTTAATAATCACAACTATGCGTTTGGCATTTTAAATAAACTTTGTTTTCTATACTTGCATTATATCTTATATTTGTGAAGAACTGTTTAAAGATAGGGTAAAAGTTAAACGGTTGGTTGGTTGTAGTGAACGACGACTCTGTCATCCCACTATAATAAATCTAAAGTCTTGTGCGTTTTTTGTGTTTTCTGTGGGAATTGGTTTTCTTTTTTGTTCTACTTCCATCCGTTTCTCTTTTACCGCTTTCTCTTCCCTTGTTTTCTCTTTTATTGATTTCTTTTTGATTACTCCCTTTTTTATATTGTTTACCATGAGTGCCTTCCTGGGCGCCTTTTCTAGGGCGAATGAGACAATTCTCGTCGAAGCCAATAAGATCTCTTCTTCCTGCTTTTGTTAAAGCCTCATACACTAAATCGTAATTTTTCGGTTTTCGGTACTGTATTAAAGCCCTCTGCATTGCCTTATCATGAGGATTTTTAGGAACGTATACTTTTTCCATCGTTCTAGGATCTAATTCTGTATAGAACATACAAGTAGACAAAGTCCCTGGAGTAGGATAAAAGTCTTGTACTTGTTCAGGCATATGATTTAAATCTCTCAAATACTCTGCTAATTCAATAGCAGCATTTAAATCTGAGCCAGGATGGCTAGACATTAAGTAAGGAACTAAAAACTGTTTCATATCTAGCTTTTCATTAATCTTTTCATACTTATTTCTAAACTTTTCATATACCTCTCTCTTTGGTTTACCCATCTTTTCTAAAACTTTAGGGGAGATATGTTCTGGCGCTACTTTTAATTGACCGCTAATATGGTGTTCGCACAGTTCCCAAAAGAATTCATCATCTGGATCTGCTATTAAGTAATCGTAGCGAATTCCAGAACGGACAAATACCTTTTTTACTTCAGGCAACTCTCTTAGCTTTTTTAAGAGACTTAAGTAATCCTTATGATCAATAATCAATTTTTTACATGGCTCAGGATCTAAACACTGTTTGTTCATGCAAACTCCATATCTTTCTTGTTTATTACAAGCTTTATCTCTAAAGTTAGCAGTAGGACCGCCTACATCGTGAATATAGCCTTTAAAGTCTGGCTCTCCTATGATCTTTTTTGCCTCATCTATTATAGACTCGTGGCTTCTAGATTGAACCACACGCCCTTGATGGTAAGTAAGGGCACAAAAATTGCAGCCTCCAAAGCAACCTCGATTGCTTATCAAACTAAATTTTACTTCTTTAATAGCTGGAATTCCCCCATCCTTTTCATATATCGGATGATAGGTCCGCATAAAAGGTAAGTCGTAAACAGAATCTAAAACTTCTCTGGTCATTGGTTGAGGCGGTGGATTTTGTACAATGTAATAATCACGGTAAGGTTCAACAAGAGGCTTTCCTACTACAGAATCCATATTGTTTGACTGAATTAAAAAACTCTTAGCATATGTTTCTTTTGACTCTAAAATGTCATCATAATGAGGTAAGAACATAGGCTTATAAGGCCTATTTTTATCTTTCGTCTTATATACTGTCCCCTCAATAAAGGTAATTTCAGAAACAGGCAAACCGCTTTCTAGAGCTTCAGCAATTTTAATAATTTGCTCCTCTCCCATTCCATAGACGATTAAATCTGCTTTTGCATCTAAGAGTATAGATCTTCTAATCTTGTTAGACCAATAATCATAATGGGCAAATCGCCTAAGGCTAGATTCGATGCCCCCTAAAATAATAGGCACATCGCTATATGCTTCCTTAATTTTTGAGGAATATATAATGGTGGCTCGGTCTGGACGATACCCTGCTTTTCCACCAGGAGAATACATATCACCTTTTCGTTTTCTCTTAGCAACGGTGTATTGATTCACCATTGAATCCATGTTTCCACCGGTCACCAAAAATCCAAGCCTTGGTCTACCAAATCGCTTAAAATCCTTAATAGATTTCCAGTCAGGTTGTGCAATAATGGCGACTCTATACCCTCTACTTTCTAGTACCCTTCCAATGACTGCAGCACCAAAGGAAGGATGATCTACATAAGCGTCACCTGAAACTAGTACAAAGTCTACCTCATCCCATCCTCGCTCTATTAAATCCTCTTTATCTATAGGTAAAAAATCTAACATTTATTCATTCCTCTTTCTTATAACTCACCAATTTAAATACTAGAGGTTAGTATAACAAATCATCAAATAAAATACTAGCGTTGGATTAACGATAGTTGAACAGTTGTCAAACAATGGTTAAACAGTAGTTAAATATTGTGCGTATAGCGCAGCGTCATCCAGAGCGAATCGAAGGATCTCTGGAAATAATGTACAATAAATAAATATAAGATATTTAAAATTTACCACAAGAGTTTCCAAACTTCTTCAACTAGATTAATTAGTAACTTCCATATTTAAATAGCATAAAATATAGTACTAATTAAATTGGAGGAATTACGTTGAATATAGATAGATTAATAAACTGCGACAAAGAATACGAATCCTATATTGTTTGCAACTTAGAGAACTACATCGCAGACGAACTTTTCGATAGCCAATACTATAGGCAGCTATCTCAAATAGCGCCATCAAATGTGGCAAAGGATCTCTTATTATCCTTTAGTGAAGATGAGAAAAATCATGCAGAATTATTTGAAAAAATATATTATCGTTTAAGAGGGTATTGCTTTACTCCAAAAATGAGAGAGCCAAGAATTGATGATTACAAAGAGTCTATTGTCCAGAAGATGGATGACGAAATTAAAGACTACGAAGAATATAGCAAACAGTACTTAAACGCTCCCACTATAGAATGGCAAAATATCTTTTTCGCTGTTAGAGATACAGAAGCCCAGCATGCCATGAGACTCCCCTCCCTATTGGAATGATTTGGTAAACAGCATATATATTAATAATTGTATCTTATTTTTATTATACAATTATTAATTGACAATTTCTCACTATTTTTTTATAATTATGGGAAGTTATAAAACATGTTAGGATGAGATCTATGGCAAATTACGATGCAGGATTGATTACAAAATCTAAAATTTATGATAGCTGCAAAGAACTCTTTTATGAGAAAGGATATAAAGATACTACTTATAAAGACATCCAAAGTTATTCTGCGATAAATCCTAGCCTTATAAATTACTATTTTAAATCAAAAAAAAACATAGCAGGATTGGTCTATGCAGATTTATTAAAAGATGTAAAAGAGCTTGTTAAAAGCTATATGTTGGAAAATCTAGGCCATTACGAATTACAATATGGAACTACTTTAGAGCATATTATATTTTTACAGTTATTTTATCATGACGACAATTTAAAGAAGTTTTACTATGATTTGTGCTCAGATAGCATTTTATTAGAGGTAGATTCTGAAAAGCTTACTGACTTTTATGAACTCCACAACAAGACCTATGATTTAAACTTATCTCACCATAAGATTACACTCATTCAAATTGCAAATGTTTCTATTAGCCAAGGTCTAACAACGAAATACTTTGAAGGGTATATTAATACCTCAGTAGAAGAGTATATTGCCTTTCGAACAGAAAATATGTACCGAATGATGGGAATTTCCCAAGAACGAATTGAAGAAATCTCAAAAAATGCATGGGAAATATACAACGGTATGGACGTAAAATTTGAGAAATACTTTAAGATCGAGTTAAAATCTAAATCAAACAATAGTTAAACGATTGTTGAGCAGTCGTTTAACAATGGTTGAACAGTTGTTTTTATAAAAATAGAAATTTTCTAGTATCTCAGGCCACCAATTGGTGGCTTTTTTCATGTATTATGTCTCAAGTATGCTGTATCTATTTCTACATATTATTTTTAGAGATCTTTCGCGCAAGCGCCTCTGGATGAC
>CAZVEI010000156.1:0-4831 GCA_964626295.1 uncultured Alkalibaculum sp. | reverse complement strand
TAGTTCTTATGGTGAGGGTATGTATAATGTAGATGATTCTAGTCTTGGTGGTGGACAGAGTGATTTAGTAAATCAGTATGACACAAATACTAATTACAATGGCTTAGGTAATTCTAACGGTATAGATGATATGGCTCGTAACAATGGAGCTAGTAATTATAATTACCGCACATACAATAAAGGGAATACCAATAAGAGTAGAACAAACAACAATGCAACAAATGACAATTATAGAAATTCCGCATTAGGAGATTCATCTTTAACAAATCGTATTGAAGAAATTTGTAATAGAAAAGATGGGGTTAAAGATGCAACAGCCGTAGTAAATGACGATACCTGTTATGTAGGATTAGATTTAAATAATAATCAATTAAGCGAAAAGACAAAAGAAACTCTTTCTAGTGAAATAAAAAGAGAAAATCCAAATATTACAAGAGTATACTTTACAGACGATCGAAATAGTGTAGAAGAATTTATAGATAATGTAGGCGATAGGGTTGATATAGATTGGAATAAATTAGAGAATATATTTAAATAAACGCTAAAAAACGAAGGATAAAATGATTCCTTCGTTTTTTTATAGAAAAAATTCAATATTATGAAGTAATAAACCAATAAGATATATGTTGGCTTTTATAAAATTTTATATTTTTAACAAAACATACTTTAATTATGTAAAAAATGTTGAAAAACATAAGTTATTCTGTTAAATTATGTAAAAGGAGTATTTGTAAAATTTTTCATGTATATAATGTAAAAAAACTGCAAATAATAAATAAGATTTATTATTGACACGGTTTATATGAATCTGTTATAATGTTTTAATTTGACTTATTCAATTAAAGGTGTTATAATTTAAAATAGAGGTGATTGAATGAGTAAAAATATGACTATATCTGAAATAAAAGAGGGATTGTCATCATATGTAGGTCACAGAGTAATGTTAAAAGCAAGCAAAAGTCGAAAAAGAGTTGTCATAAAAGAGGGCGTAATAGAAGGAGCATATCCTAGTATATTTATAATCAATGTTGAAGAAGAAAACAAAAGTCCAAGGAAAATGTCATTCTGCTATTCCGATTTGTTAACCCGTAATGTAGAATTAACATTATGCGATAGTGAACAAAATATAGTATATGGATAAAAACTGTGGATATACAGTTTTTTTTCGTGGAACAATGAGCCGAACGAAAGTATCGAGTTTCGAACAGCTTGCTAATTTGACTGCTGAAGTATGAAAATACGCAAATGAAAGCGTATGCTTTCATTTAGTGAATGTCGCGATATTCGCAAAAACGGCTAAAAATTCATACCTATTGGCGAATGACCTGTTCGTCTCTAAACAAGCCACCGTTAACCTGGTGGCTCTTTTTATTTTTAAATTAAGAACAAACTCTTGCCTTTCTCTTCCTACGAGTGTATAATTATGAGAAATAATGAAAAATTATTCATATAAAAGGCGACTTTAAAGGATAAACGGGAATGTTAATGTATATTATACACAGAAAGAAGGGAGAGCAATATGGCAGTAAACTTAAAAAGTAGGAGCTTGCTGACTTTGAGAGATTACTCTCAAGGTGAAATAAATCATTTGTTAGATCTTGCATTAAGTCTTAAAAAGAAAAAATTATTAGGTATACAAGGTAAGAATCTAGTGGGAAAAAACATCGTCTTAATTTTTGAAAAAACTTCTACAAGAACCCGTTGTTCTTTTGAGGTAGCAGCTTATGATGAAGGTGCAAATGTAACGTATTTAAGCAATAGCCAAATGGGAAAAAAGGAATCTCTTGAAGATACAGCTAGAGTACTAGGCCGCTTTTATGATGGCATTCAATTTAGAGGATTTAAACAAGAAACCGCTGAAAAATTAAGTGAATATTCAGGGGTGCCTGTATGGAATGGATTGACAGATTTATACCATCCTACTCAAATATTAGCAGATTTTTTAACTATAAAAGAAGAAGTCAAAAAACCATTAAAAGATGTAAAAATGGTATACATAGGTGATGCTCGCAATAATGTGGCAAATTCATTGATGATTGGCGCAGCAAAGATGGGCATGAAGTTTGTAGAAGTAGCTCCTAAGGAATTATATCCAGATGAAATTCTGTTAAAGGATATGAGAGAAGTAGCAGCTCAAAGCGGTGGAACTATAGAAATAACGGACAATATAGAAGAAGGTATAAAAGGAGCAGATGTGCTCTATACGGATGTTTGGATTTCCATGGGCGAAGAGGATGAGGAAGAAGAACGAATAAAATTACTCCTTCCATATCAGATTACAATGGATACTATAAAGAAAACAGGAAATAAAGACGTGATCTTTTTACACTGTCTTCCTTCTTTTCACGACTTAAATACGGAATTTACACAGCACATCTATGAAAAGTACGGTATCAAAGAAATGGAAGTTACAGATGAAGTGTTTAGAAGTCATCATTCTAAAGTATTTGATGAAGCAGAAAACCGTATGCACACTATTAAGGCAGTGATGGTAGCTACTCTTTGATTGCTAAGCAATCAAAGAGAGTCTCTAGACCCTAGCAAAAGGTCACCCAAGGTGACAAAAACTAGTGACTAACGACTAGAAACTAGTAGCTATGGATGACCAAACAACAAAATATTTTTCTTGTTTGGTCATTTTTTGTGCTTTTCCTTAATAAAGATAATAAGAAATAAATTATCGTGAAAATATTAAGGGGGAAGTAGTATGCCTTTTGAATTGGTTAGGGAGTACATTACTCTAGATCAAGAAGTAAATGCTTTTAATACACAGACAAGTTTAGAAGAGATTATGAAGATACCAGATTTTAAGCCCAATATGAGAAGTATTCTCCACATTAATGGGGAAGTAGATCCATCTTCTCAAATTATCGAAGGAAATGTCCTCAATATTGAGGGCGATGTAAATTACAAAGTGTATTACATAGCAGAAGGTGGTTATTTAGATTGCGCAGAAGTTGTGGCGCCTTTTGAATATTCAATAGAGCTTAGCGACTTAGAAGGAGATGTAGAATGCCTCATCAAAGCTAGCCTTGAACATGTAGACTATAGAATTACAAATAGCCGCAAAGTAAATATCCGAAGTATCATTCAAGTTGAGGGTAAAATGATTAAAAAGAGCAATTTCCCTCTATTAGCAGATGTAAAAGAAATGGCTAATATTCAAAAATTACAAGATAAGATTACACTCACCGTATCCGCTCTAAAGGACATGGAAGAGCTATCTTTTAATGAATCCATTACCATGGATGAAAAAGATGAATCAGCATTAAAGGTTATCGATAGCTCATTTGTATTTTCAGAAATGAAGTCAAGTAAATCTCCTAGTGGAGTACTGATTACTGGGAAAATAAGTATTGATACTTTATACTCAGAAGATACGGAAGAGAGAAAAGAATATAAAAATGTTCACCATAGCGTAAATATTAGTCAATTTATCGAAAAATACGGAGTAGATAATATCGACGATTTCTTCTATACTCCTAAGATTAAAAGTCAAAGTATAGACTTTGCACTGGATTTAGAAACAGAATTATTATCTTTAAATTACGACTTTATAGTTAGCACAGATATTACCTTCTACGAAAACGTAGAAATTGAAAACATACAAGACTTATATAGTCCAGAAGTTAAGAGTAATATTGAAAAAGACGTCATAAAAACGTATTGCTTAACAGAAAACTTCCAAGATGACATAACAGTAAGCGATGAGATTACTTTTGAGACGGAAATGCCTGTAGAAAAGATCTTGTTATCGGATGCTCAAGTATTAGTGAACTCTAGTGAGATAGCAGACAATCAATTGAAGTTTGACGGAGTGCTTAAAACTTCATTTATTCTCTCTGAAGTAGAAATGATTGAAAAGATAGACCATGAGATTCCTTTCTCTTACAGCGTAGACATTAAGAGCGATGAGCAGGAATTATTTGATTTTGATATTGCTGTAGATCAATTACAATCTATATTAAGAGGTAATTCTATTGGAATAGAAGCAAATGTAGCAGTAAGTGGAAACTTCTTTAAGAAGATTAAATTAAACTTAGTAAAAGCAGTAAATGAAGTAGAAGAAGAGGTAGTAGAAGAAGTAGGCGAATTCTACATCATTAAGGCTCACTACAAACAACCACAAGAAAGTCTATGGGAAATCGCCAAAGCAAACAGCACAACCGTAGGTAAATTGCTGAAAGATAATAAGATTGAAAGCGAAGAAGAAGTTGAAGATTATGCACCGCTGTTGATTCTGAAATAAGGTGAAGAATAGGTGGTCAGGTGGTCAACAAAACCTTATAAGCATTAAAAGCGGAAAGAAAAGCCTTTCTCGCTTTTTGACAAGACTATCTTACATCCTACTTCTAGCATCTTGCATCTCAATTGTAACAAGCCACTCTACGTGGCTTGTTTTTGCATATAAAGAGATAAGATGAACAGTAGCTTAGCCATTGTTCAACGACCGTTCCTAGTGGTTGAAAAAATACGAATTTACCTCGCCACCTAAAATAATAATCGTACTAGACAAATACAGCCAAACGAGTAGGGCGAAAAATCCGCCTAGGCTTCCATATAGAGTAGAGTAGCTGTTGTTGTAGTTGTTTACGTAGAAGCTATTGTCCAACTAGTAGTAGTAAAGATAGCACCTCTGATGACATCCTTAAATTTTAATTTATAGTTTTTACAGCTAGGCGCGTACTTATAAATAAAAGAGAAGGTGAGGATTGAAAATAGTATGGTAATAATATAGCGTATATAACCCCAAATCACATTAAAATCACTGTGAACTCCTAAGAAATCAAAGATCATTTCACCGATTGCCTTTCCAAATACCAAAGAAAAG
>CAZVEI010000155.1:0-4856 GCA_964626295.1 uncultured Alkalibaculum sp. | reverse complement strand
GTCTACTCCAGAGTCAGAAGAAGCAATATCTAATATTCTCTACGAAGCTGGTGCCGATGGAGTAGTAATTGAGTCACCTAACGATTTATCTATATTAAAGAACAAAGAAGTACTTTGGGATTATATAGATGATGATCTAATGAATATGGACCCAGAGATCTCTATTATTAAGGGGTATATAAATGAAACGGAAAATATAAAGGAAGCAATTGCTCAAATTAAAAGCAGAATCGATCAATTGCCTTCTTTTGGTTTGAATACGGGCAATGTTGAGACTACCATTACAGAAGTAGATCAAGATGATTGGGAAAATTCGTGGAAACAATACTACAAACCGACTCTAATAGGGGAGCATTTTGTAATAAAACCAAGTTGGGAATCTTATGCATCTCAAGAAGGGGATATGGTTATAGAAATAGATCCAGGTATGGCTTTTGGATCAGGTTTACATGAGACAACTCAGCTTTGTATCATCAATTTAGAGAAATGCGTGAAAGAAGGAGATGTAGTCTTTGATATAGGCTGTGGATCGGGAATCTTATCTTTGGTTGCAGCAAATCTCAACTCTGAAAAGGTCATTGGAGTAGATGTAGATTCTCTAGCCGTGCAAGTAGCTAAAGAAAATGCTGTCAACAATGGTTTGGCGCAAATCATAGATGTTCGCCAAGGTGACCTCCTAGATGTAGTCCATGAAAAAGCAGATGTAATAGTAGCCAATATTTTAGCAGAAATCATTGTAAAATTAGCGCATCAAATAAAGCCCTGTTTAAAAGACAAGGGGATCTTCATTTCTTCGGGTATTATACTCAGCAAAGTAGAACTAGTAGTAGACAGTCTTTTAGAAAATGGCTTTGAAATAATCGAAATTCAGCGAATGGGAGAATGGGCTGCAGTAATGGCTCGATATAAGGGGTAAGATGCATCGCTTTTTTATAGAAGATAATCAAATACTAGGCGATAAAGTTTGTGTTACTGGTGAAAACTATGAACATATGACTAAATCCCTGCGGATGAAAACAGGTGAAAAGGTAGAGCTCAGCAATGGGAAGGGTTTGGAATGTATAGCTAGAGTACAAGAAATCCACAAAGACCAGGTCTTGTTAGAAGTACTAGAAAGAACTACAAATTCTTCTGAAATGCCAGTTGAAGTCACTTTATATCAAGGCCTTCCCAAAGCTACAAAAATGGATTTAATCGTACAAAAGACTGTAGAATTAGGTGTGACTGGTATCGTTCCTGTTGTTATGGAGCGCACAATTGTAGAAATTGATAAAAAAGCTAACAAGAAAATAGAACGATGGCAAAAGATATCAGAAGAGGCAGCAAAACAGTCTAAAAGAGGAATGATCCCCACTATAAATCCTGTAATAAAGCTAAAAGAGTTAGGGAAAGAGTTTGAAAAAAACGATTTAAATCTCATAGCTTATGAGAATGAAGAAAATAGCAATTTAAAGAAGATTCTAGAAACACATAGTTATGTGAAAAAAATAGGTATAGTAATCGGGCCAGAAGGCGGCATATCAGAAAAAGAAGTGGAGTATTTAAGGAGTCTTAAAGCAAAAACCGTTTCCTTAGGGAAGAGAATACTTCGAACGGAAACAGCAGGTATAGCGGCGCTTTCGATGTTGGTCTATTATTATGAGATGTTGTGAAATAAAGATCATTCACAACAGCCACCATTGGTGGCTAATTTTCAGCTTTCCGAGGATTTATAAAGAAAAGGAGAATTTATATATATGAAAACTGCTGCTTTTCATACACTAGGTTGTAAAGTAAATACCTATGATACTGAATCGATGATGGAGCTATTTGAAAAAGCAGATTATGAAATAGTGGATTTTGAGGAACAAGCGGATGTTTATATTATCAATACTTGTACAGTAACAAATGTTGGCGACAAAAAGTCTCGCCAGATGATACGAAAAGCAAAGAGGTTAAATTCTCAAGCTGTAGTAGTTGTCACAGGTTGTTATGCTCAGACATCCCCTGAAGATCTAAAAAAGATTCCAGAAGTCAATATTATTATAGGCAATCAAGACAGGCACCGAATTGTTCAATTAGTAGAGGAAAAAGTTCAGTCTGGTCGCAATATAGATATCGTACAAGATATTATGAAGACAAGAGAATACGAAGAGTTAAAAATATCTAAGGTAAAAGACCATGCAAGAGCTTTTATAAAAGTTCAGGAAGGTTGCAATAACTTTTGCTCCTATTGTATTATCCCTTATGCTAGAGGTCCAGTAAGAAGTAGAACTATAGAAAATATTCTTGAAGAAGGCAGACAAATAGCAGCACAAGGTTATAAGGAAATTGTCATAACAGGTATTAACGTATCCTCTTACGGTAGAGAATTAGAAGGTATTACTTTAATAGACGCACTAAGAGGTTTAAACGAAATAGAAGGCATTGAGCGAATTCGCCTTGGCTCTTTAGAACCTATGTTGTTAGATGAAGCGTTTATTATGGGTTTAAAAGAAATCCATAAATTGTGCGATCATTTCCACTTGTCTTTACAAAGTGGGTCGGATGAAGTTTTAGAAAAGATGAACCGCAAATACGACACAAAAACCTATAAAACCATTATAGATAATATTAGAAAGGTTTTTCCTAAAGCATCCTTAACTACTGATATTATGGTAGGATTTCCAGAAGAAACCGATGAAAACTTCAGAGAAAGCTATGAGTTTATCTCTCAAATACGTTTTAGTAAACTTCATGTATTTAAATATTCCAAAAGACAAGGTACACCAGCATCAAAAATGGAAAATCAAGTGCCAGAGTCCATAAAGGAAGAGAGAAGCAAAGAAATTATCCAACTTTCTGACAAATTAGAAAAGGATTATTATAAACAATTTTTAGGTGAAAAATTGACAGTATTGATTGAACAAAGCTCAAAAGAAGATTATAATAACTATCAGGGGCATACTACAAACTATATATTAGTAAAAGTACAGAGTAATGAAAATATTATCAATCAAACAATTCCTGTGGAGATCAAAGAAATAGATACAGGTTTTGTCAATGGAATCCGCAAAGAATAGGAGATTTATATGGACGATTGTTTGTTTTGTAAAATTGCAAGTAAAGAAATTCCTGGAGAAATAGCCTATGAAGATGACAATGTAATAGCTATAAAAGATATTAATCCACAAGCACCTATACACCTTTTGCTCATACCAAAAGAACATTACGATTCCGTACTTACTGTACCAGCTGGAAATGAAATCATCACTCAAATTCATACTGTTGCAAATCGACTAGCTTTAAAGTTTGGTATTGTAGATACTGGATTTCGTTTGGTAAACAATTGTGGCGAAGATGGGGGACAAACGGTACTACATTTACACTATCATTTATTAGGTGGAAGAAATTTAGGGTGGCCTCCAGGTTAGATTTATTTGACATGATATAATTGTATATTATATAATAATATTGTTAAATGCCCGCTATTACGATAGTAGCAATAACTCTAACAATCTGTTACATTAATGTAGTAGAGGGGAGGGTGGAAAATGTCTGAAGTAAAAGTTAAAGATGGTGAATCATTAGAGAATGCTCTACGCAGATTTAAGAAAAAAACAGCTAGAGCAGGTGTAATGTCTGAGGTTCGAAAAAGAGAACATTACGAAAAGCCTAGTGTTAAGAGAAAAAAGAAATCTGAAGCTGCTAGAAAAAGAAACACTAAAAAGTTTAAGTAAGAGGTGTTTACATGTCCCTCAAAGAGCAATTAACCGCTGACTTAAAGCGGTCAATGAAGGATAAGGATACAATTGCAAAATCAGCCATCACGCTAGTAAGAGCTGCAATACTTCAAGTCGAAAAAGACGAAAGACGAGAACTGTCTGAAGATGACATCCTCGGCATCGTTTCCAAACAAGTAAAGCAGCGAAAAGATGCGCTTATAGATTTTCAAAAAGCAAATAGGCAAGACTTAATCGATCAAACGAAAAGGGAAATTGAAGTTTTAACGAATTATCTTCCCCAACAATTAAGCGAAGAAGAACTAAAAGTCATTGTACTTGATGCGATAAAGGAAGTTGGCGCAACCTCCATGAAAGATATGGGCAAAATCATGGGCATCGTAATGCCTAAGATGAAAGGCCGTGCTGACGGTGGAATGGTCAATAAAATAGTAAAAGAAAATCTGTAGTATAAAAAAGTCCGAGAACTTGCGTTCTCGGACTTTTTTTGCTTTTTGTTTTTTCTCATTCAACCGACCAGCGAACCAACCGTCCAACCATTTTATGTCATATCTACAAATTCTTAAACATAAGATACCGTATGGAGGGTGTTCTATGGGAAAAAAAGAGAAGATCGAAAATATAAAAGAAAACGTAAGTGATGTATTAGAGCTGCCAAAAGAAATCACTTTAAATTTACCAAAAGTGACTATGGTGGGAAACACACAAATTCGAATAGAGAATCATAAGGGCATCATAGAGTATAACGAAAACAAAATTAGAATTAATTCAAAGATAGGCATTATCGTCATAACAGGCGAAAATCTATTTATTCGAAATATCATCAAAGAAGAAGTCCTCTTAGAAGGGGAATTCGAGAACGTTCAAATAGGTGGATAGGAGGTGTAATCTTGATTATTGTTAAGTTATGGCATTATATTAGAGGTTATGTTATTATTAACATAAAAGGCAAACATCTCGAAAGATTAATTAACCTTATCCACCATAATAATATTCTAATTTGGGACATTTTTAGAATAAACTCAGAGGAAATAAGCGCGAAAATAGAGCTAGATGATTACAAAAAAGTTTATGAATTATGTAATCAATTATCTTCTACTGTTGAAATCGTAAGAAAATCAGGGATGACATTATGGAAGTGGAGAGTAAAAACAC
>CAZVEI010000154.1:0-4862 GCA_964626295.1 uncultured Alkalibaculum sp. | reverse complement strand
TATTCCTTCAATACCGCCTCGATAAATTTCTGAAAGATAACAGGCATAGTTGATAACAAAGGCAACAGTTGCTGCTACAAAACGCCCAGACTCACCATTTGGCCATGTAAAAGATATGTCCAAAAGTCCCGGTCCATAAAAAATTATGATAAGCTGTAGCATCAATGGAGTTCCACGGATTATCCATACAAATGTTCGCACAAGCCAACGAAGTGGATGAAAGCGGCTCATGGATCCAAAAGCAATTAACAGGCCTAAGGGTAGTGAGAACAAAAGGGTTATTATAAAGATATTACAATTAAGCAAAAAGCTATCTGATAGCCGACCAACAATTACATAAATCTGATCCATATTTCTTTCACCTCAATTAAAAAAGCAGGGGGATAGAGGTTTACCCTCTGTCCCCCGCTTCATTTCATATGTATTATAGTCTATTGTGCTAGATCTAGTCCATATTTTTCAGCTAATTTAGCCATGGTCCCGTCTGCAACAAGTTCGTCAAAAATCTTGTTCACTTCCTCAATAATATCAGAACCTTTGCGGAATGCAACCCCATAATTCTCTTCTGCCAATTTATCTACAATAGTAATGTCCTTATAGTTGGTACCTTCGCCTGTCATGGTATTTGCCAGCGTTAAGTCTAAGACAGCAGCGTCAGCAGTCCCGGCTTTTACTTCCATAAGGGCCTCAGTCTGCAATGTCTTAGGAATATAACTTGCTTGCTTTAAGTTGTCATCTCCCTGAATGGTGGTTTCACCGGCAGAACCTTGCTCAGCAGCTATATTCTTGCCAATCAAGGACGAAGTGTCTTCATATTTAGTACCTTTTTTTACCACAATCACTTGGGCATTTTTTATATAAGGTTGGGTAACTCCCATCGTTGCCTTACGCTCGTCGCTGATTGTTAGGCCATTCCAGAGGCAGTCAATGGACTTTGCATTCAGTTCCACTTCCTTGGTATCCCAGTTGACCTCAACAAATTGAGGTTCAAGGCCAAGTTTTTCAGAAACCAAAGTAGCTAGCTCTGTGTCAAAGCCTGTAAAAGTACCACTTTCATCGGTATAATTCATGGGAGCGTAATCAGTGTAGCCGATGATAAGCTTACCATTTCCTTCCACATAAGCTAAATCACTTTCATCCTGGGACTGATCATCTGTTTTATTATTTCCTGTGCTACCACATGCTGCCAACCCTACAACCATCGTCAGCAATAAAAATAAAGCTATTACTTTTTTCACTATTAATCCTCCTCGTTTAATAATTTTATACTATTTCAATTAAATATTCTTTTAATATTATACTTACTTTATCATAATAAAGCAAGTATTTATTCTACATAGTCTATAATCCCATGAACCTATTCCATATCAGTTCCTTAGGGATTGTCTTAGGAAAGGAGGTAGAAAAGATATGGTATTTCTAAAACATGGGCAAACGATTGGTCTCGCTTGCTTCAAAAAAAGGGAAAGGAGATCCTTAAGAAGTTTTTCTCTTTGAGCCTAGTGAGTATAAAATTTCAAGTTCCCTTTGAATGCAATAATAATCCACCTTCCTTCAAAATTCCGTTTGACACTGGTTTTATCTGGTGCTATATTATTAAAAACGATATGAATGTTAAAATATTTCACAAATTAATGTTCCTAGTTTTAATTTGTTGTGTATTACAAATGGAGGGAAATACTAAATGAATAGCAAAGAGTACGTACAATCTGTTTATGAGCAAGTGGAAAAAAGGAATTCAAATGAAGTGGAATTTCTTGATGCAGTAAAAGAAGTTTTTAATTCTTTAGTTCCCGTTTTTGAAAAAAACCCAAAATTTATGGAAGCTGGATTACTAGAGCGAATTGTTGAGCCAGAAAGAGTAATTTATTTTAGAGTGCCTTGGGTAGACGATAATGGTAAGGTACAGGTAAATAGAGGCTTTAGAGTTCAGTTCAATTCTGCTCTTGGACCATACAAAGGCGGTCTAAGATTTCACCCATCTGTAAATCAAAGTATCATTAAATTTCTAGGTTTCGAACAAACTTTCAAAAATTCTTTAACAGGTCTTCCTATTGGTGGTGGGAAAGGTGGTTCTGACTTTGATCCTAAGGGAAAATCCGATAATGAAATAATGAGATTTTGCCAATCCTTTATGGCTGAATTGCAAAAATATATCGGTGCAGATTTAGACGTCCCTGCTGGAGATATCGGTGTTGGCGCTAGGGAAATCGGGTACTTATTTGGATATTACAATAAAATCAAAAACGTTCGTGAACAAGGTATTTTAACAGGTAAAGGCCTAAGCTATGGTGGTAGCCTTGGAAGAACTCAAGCTACTGGATACGGTTTGATTTACTTTGCTCAAGAAATGCTAAAAGGTGCAGATGAAAGTTTTGATGGAAAGACAGTCGTTGTGTCCGGATCTGGAAACGTAGCAATTTACGCTATGGAAAAAGCTATGGAATTAGGTGCTAAAGTCATCGCTTGTTCTGATTCTAATGGATATATTATAGACGAAAATGGTATCCAATTAGACCTAGTAAAAGAATTAAAAGAAGTGAAAAGAGCTCGAATCAAAGAATATGTAACTGAAGTACCAAGTGCTAAATACGTAGAAGGTTGCAACGATATATGGAATGTAAAATGCGACATTGCCTTACCATGTGCAACACAAGGTGAAATCAACGTAGAAGCAGCAAATACTCTTATCAACAATGGCGTAATTGCTGTTTGCGAAGGAGCAAATATGCCTTGTTCACTTGATGCAATAGACGTATTAATTAAAAACAATATCTTGTTTTCACCTGGAAAAGCATCAAATGCCGGTGGCGTAGCTTGCTCAGCTCTTGAAATGTCACAAAACAGCATGCGCTACTCATGGACTATTGAAGAAGTAGACGCAAAATTACAGCAAATCATGGTAGATATCTATAGAAACGCAAAAGAAGCAGCAATAGAATACGGCGCAGAAAACGAAAACCTAGTAGTAGGCGCTAATATAGCAGGTTTCTTAAAAGTAGCCGATGCTATGATGGCTCATGGAATTGTTTGATATGTAATTTAACTTGTTGTGAAAAGTCTTGGGATTTATCCCGGGACCTTTTTTATTTGCGCAAACTTAATGGTTGGTCGGTTGGACGGGAAAACCCAAAAGCGAAAAACTTAAGATTCTTCGGCTAAAGCCTCAAGAATGACTGGACAGTAGCTAGGTTCCCCTCAAACATGTAAAATAATCCAAACTCCTGTGCGGTCATCCTGGAGCGAAGCGAAGGATCTTATACTTACTCGCCCTTAGGCGAGATAGGTTTTCCTGACCACCTGACCACCTCGCAAAAGATATTTCACACGAATATTTTTCTCTGACCGTGAAATACTACAGGAATATCATCAAATGAAAAATACAGTAAAAGTGGTGTAAGATGTATCGAATTAACAGATTATTAAATCCAGAAATATTTCAAGGTAAGTACAAAAAGAAAAATTATTTTGAAGGTTGGTATTTTAAGCTCATTAGTGGAGATCAAAAGTCTATCCTCTCCATCATTCCTGGCATTGCTATTAATAAAAAGGGGGAGAAAAATGCTTTTATTCAAACTATTGATGGCATAACAGGTCAGACCCACTATATCCCCTTTGATTACGATGATTTTGAATACGATAGCAAGAGTTTTCAAGTTATTATTGGGAATAATTACTTTTCAAAAGATCGAATTATTCTAAATTTAGAAAAGGATGATTTATCCTGTATAGGAGAATTACATTTTCATAATCCCATTCCCTATCCTAAAACTGCAACCCATCCTGGCATAATGGGACCTTTTTCCTTTGTGCCCCTTATGGAATGCTATCATGGTGTTGTAAATATCAGCCACAATATTCAGGGCGAAATGATGTGTCAAGAAAACATAATAGACTTTAATAATGGCTACGGTTATATTGAAAAAGATTGGGGCAAGTCCTTTCCTGAATCTTGGATATGGGTGCAGTCCAATCATTTTACGAAAGAAAATGCATCTTTCATGTTTTCCATAGCAAAAATCCCGTGGTTTGGCACCTTCTTTATAGGCTTTATTAGCTTTCTCAGAATTGGAGAAAATCACTATACCTTTGCAACCTATAACAATAGCAAGGTAAAGTACCTAAATCTCAAAGATCATCTTCTGACCATCACGTTAAAAAACAGCAAATATAAGCTTCAGGCCCAAGTGGACATTTCTACTAACAAGGGAGAGTTGATGGCTCCAAGAATTGGTGCTATGGACCGCAAAATAGAAGAAACGATTAATTCTAAAGTATCCCTCACTTTACTAGATAATAAAAACAATATCATTTTTAAAGATACAGGATGCCATGGAGGGACAGAACTATCTGGCCCTTATGAAAAACTCTTTAGCATTTAAGGCTTTTCCTTACCACCTCGAAGCTTACCACCTGTTTTCATTAAGATTATATCGAAAGGAAGTATTACATGATAGATAAAGAAAATTTAATTCATGAGGAAGCAAATTCTTACTGGATTTCTTCTACGGAAGAAACCCAGTATGCACCATTAGACAAAGATATGGAAATTGATGTGGCAGTTATTGGTGGTGGAATGGTGGGCATTGTAACTGCTTATCTGCTACAAAAAAGTGGCTTCAAGGTAGCAATTTTTGAGAAAAACAGAATTGCTACAGGAGCTACTGGTCATACCACTGCAAAAATCACTTCTCAGCACGGTCTTATCTACCACAATATGATCAGCAATAATGACCTTGAAACAGCTACAGAGTACGCTAGTTCCAATCAATGGGCTATTACATTTATAGAGAACACTATTAAAGAGTTGCAAATAGAATGTGATTACTCTAAGGAGAATGCCTATATTTACACTTGTGATT
>CAZVEI010000153.1:0-4868 GCA_964626295.1 uncultured Alkalibaculum sp. | reverse complement strand
ATTGCGTTACAATATTGAAGAATGAAAGTATGAATATTATAAGACAACGAAAAAAAAATGTATATGTAGATGATCTAGATTATAATGATGAGAGCCATAATATCGAAGAGGAATTTTTAGAAACATTAACTAGACAAGAATTGATTTCTTTTATCAATAAGCTTTCAGACGATGAGAAAAATTTTGTCCACTTACGTTTTGTTCATGAAATGAGTTTTAAAAACATCTCGGAGCTTTTAGATATTACTGAAGAAGCAGCAAAAAAGCGTTGTCAACGTATTATAAAAAAACTGCGCTCATATTATGAGGGGGGTGATACGATTGTCCAAAACAACTACTAATATTATGAAAGATGTATGCAAACTATCCTTACAGTCTGAATTACAAAAGTTAACGGAATTAGACATAAGTAATATTGTGTATCAATCGTTATCTACAGACCAAATTAATAGATTGGTTCAAAAAATAAATTTTCTGCCATTTGAATACCGCAATATTCTCTTCTTCCGATATTATTTTGAAAATACTGTTTTTGATATAGATAAGGTACTGAAAATAGAAGATACAGAAGGTAAATTGCTTTATACACAAAGCATGTTATCCAGACTTATGGAATTGGAAAATTCATGGATTGATAACGGCTCCATGAAGAAGGCCTGCAAATTAGCACTGGAAGAAAATATGATAGACTATGATACTATTGAAATATTACACCAACCAGAATATTCTAATTCTTTCAAACGAAAACTTAAACAAATTAAGATTGCTCAAAGCCCTTATAAAATATTTAAATTAATCTCTAAAAAAGTAGCTATGTTTATACTAATATGTATCCTAAGCTTTTCTACCTTCTTGGCAGTTCATGCAGAGGAACGTACAAAATTTTTCAATTGGATTGTTGAGACATTTCCGGAATTCAGCATTTTCATACCTTTAGATTCACAAGAAGATGATGACTTAACCGATCTAGCATCATTTAAAATCAATTATATTCCTGCAGGATTCGAATTAGTAAATACTCATGAAGGTCGTAATATGCTGATTTATAACTATTTAGCAAAAGATAATAAACAATTTGATATAAAATTATTCGCCTCTTCCGGTGGAGGAAAATCATATTATGATACAGAAGGAATTGAAATAAAAGAGTTTATTTTTAAAGGGTCTAATGCTTATATGTGGCAAACTGATGAAATGGCTTACTTAATATGGTCTCAGGACGGTATTGAATGCCATATTTCAGCAAATTTAGATCATGATGTGATCATAAAAATTGCAGAAGGTATTTCAAAATAAAAAAAATTAAAAAAACATGTCCCTTTTTCCCTTCTCGTGCGTTATATAGGTAAGAACCTAAATAATAACGAGGAGGATTTGTTTTGAAATTAAAATCATTTGGAGTAATAGTAGCAATAGTCGTTGTTTTAACGATTGGAAGTGGGGAAGTAAATGTTGCTTATGCAACAGAGCAACAAGAGCAGACATTTATAAGTGTAAATCATCAGATAATCACTCCGTTTTGGAATAAAATCAGTAGTATTTCACCATATATCTCTGCTACCGGTACTACTCTTTATCCAGAGGTATACATAAGCGCTAAAAGCACTTCAAGCTCAATTAGTGGAACAATGTATCTGCAAAGATACAGCTCTGGAAGTTGGGTAAATGTAACTTCATGGAGTATAAACGGCACTGGCAACGTATTTTTATCTAAGAGTTATAGAGGAACTTCAGGTTCAAGATATCGTGTTAAAGTTGTAGTAAATGTTGCTGGAGAAAAGGCTGAGGCTACGTCTGGGACTTGTGGAATTTAAACATATTGACATTTAAGCATGTATCATTAGAAAATTTATTTTTTTATGCAAAAAAGATAAATAAGGTACTTTGAATTTTTGAAACTGATGCAATCCCAAGAATAACACATATCGTTTTAGTGTAGCGTCAAAAGTGACAAGGAATCGAATTACGAAAATAGTTAATGCTTCAACAGTAAAAAAGACTGATTATAAAATAATAATAGATTTGGAGAAAGAGTTGGTGATGCTTATGAAATTTGCTCTATAAAGGTATTTCTTTATGAACTAAATCCAAAGGAAATGTAAAAAAAATTGGAGGTTAAATTGATGAAAAAAATGTTAGTGTTGTTTTTAAGTTTTACTATGCTATTTGCAAGTTCCTTATCCGTATTAGCAAATGAAAATGTAATAAATAATGATGAAGATATGAAAGAAATGAAATTAGAAGAAGTTTTAATTGGGTATTTTTCTAATTTTTTAGAAGTGCAGAAAAAATTAGAGAAAATTGATAATAAATTTGTTGATGAATCAAGTAAATTAAAAGAATATATAGAATTACATTCTGAATTATCAATCGATTTGTATAAAAAAACAGCTGGACAAATTGATTGGTATGATGTTGAAATCAAAGTAAATTCTATAAATAAAGTTGATGAACTAATCAAAGTTGATGTGGACAATATTGTTAAATTAAAATATAGAAACACCGATTTTGATAGTGATTATATAGAAAATCATATTATTTATATAAGAAATTTTGATGGAAACATGAAGATTGTAAAGGATATTTTTGACCCTGCTTTTGAAGCTTCTGAAATCGAAAAGAAAGTAGAGCAAGAATTCTCATATCTTAAAAATATGGGGGAAGATAAATATACAGAGGGCAAAATTGAGGATTTAAACAATAAAATTGAAAACTTAGATAAGTATATAGAAGAGAATAGAACCAAAAATGAAAAAAACATGATAACACCTTCAAGTGTGTCTTATAATGGAAGCACTGCTGCTGATTGGGCTTATAGGAACGTATATGCAAGTGAAGACTACCCTGGCACAGATTGTACTAATTTTGTCTCTAAAGCAATAAACTATGGAGGCATTCCAACTGATAGTGTATGGAAGAAGGGGAGTAATGCTTGGATCCGTGTTGTTGAATTAAGAAACTGGCTTTTGAATAAAGGATACGGAACACAATATAGTAATTATAGATATGCTTTGATAGGTGATATTGTTCAATATTACCTTACAAGCTATGGAAATTGGAGACATTCAGTAATTGTCACCGCAAGAGATAGCTGGAGTGACTACCCATATGTAAGTGCTCATTCTTCCCCAAAACGAAATGTTATTGCATCGTATTACTACCCGAATGGTAGCTTTTCAAATTTTAGGGTAATAGATGTTCACGGTAAATAATTTCTGTATTTCAATAGCTTTCATCGATGCTCGTAAAAGAAGTAAAAACACTTTTTGTGTCATGATAAAAAAACACATAACAAATGACCAAATCATGCATCAGAAGTAAATTCTGAAGAAAATTTAATAACAAATGTCTAACTTAAAGGATTAAGATCACATATATCGCATGAAATGTTGGTCAAAATGATTAATTAAACTATTTATCTAAAGATATACATAAGTGTTAAATAGCCCCACCTTTGACTAGGTAAGGGCTATTACACTTACAGTCATTAATCATCCTATCATTTCAGTAAGTGCATAGATTCTACCGATGCACTCATCTCCTCGTGATTTGTAATGTACCGAAATTCTCTTTGATTTGATTATTAATACGCTTAAAAGCACATTTATATTACATTTTTGTGCCTTAAGCAAAGCGAAAGGAATGGTTAAAAAAATGAAAAAAAGAATTCATTTAAAACTGATTTTTCTTTTATTACCTATTTTTATTTTAATTTTTGTACTGTTTTTTTATAAAAGCCCTAAATATAATGGACATTATAGTAATTATGATTTAATCAGCTCAAAACAAACGATTAAAAAATCCTTTGAATATAGGGATATGAAAAATGAGGAGAAATTATACAGTTTGTATTCAGATAATTTGTCAGATGCCATAAAAAGAGAATTGAATAATATAAAAACAATCCATTTAAACGATATTTCTTTCGCACAAGATGAACACTTATACAGTGGGGATTTCGGAGCCATTTTAGGCACTAAAGATACCATTTCAAGAAAAGATATCATTGTTTATAATGTAGATTACTATATTGAATACTTTGATGATTCCATTGAACCTATAGAAAATGGAGATCAAAAGATTTTTTATTACTTAGTTAAAAATAATGGCAAGTGGATTATTGTAAGTATAGGATATTAGTGGATATAATTGAAAAGACTCAGTAGGGATGACAGACTGTGTGAAAACAAATGGTTTCTATACCTCAAATAATAAAAACATAGTATAATATAGTTATAAAAGTCGAAATTTGAGGTATAGTTATGTCAAGATATATTCGTACAGAATTTGATAGAAACCAAGTAGGGTTTATACCTGAATCATATGATGACAAAATTTCTAATGATAATCCTGTTAGAGTAATTGATGTATTAATCGATAGCTTAGATATGGTAAAGCTAGGATTCACATACGCTACACCTAAAAAGATCGGAAGAAAGCCATATAATCCTAAGGATATGTGCAAGCTATATACCTATGGATATTTTGAGGGGATTCGATCATCAAGAAAGTTAGAAAAAAAGTGTCATCGAAATGTAGAAGTAATGTGGCTAGTAAAGAATTCAAAGCCTGATTTTAAGACGATTGCAGATTTTCGAAAAGACAACAAACAAAGTCTAACAAATCTATTTAAGCACTTCTCTTCTATATGCAAAGAATTAGGGTTATATGGTAAAGAGATGATTGCTGTCGATGGTAGTAAATTTAGGGCGAATAATTCAAGAAGAAAGAGTTACATAAAAGGAAAAGTTAAAAAGCAGAAATAAGTAGGGGACGCTTTTCAACAATTTGCTTTTTTGAGGCATTATTAGGCTATTTTAGTGTAAAAATGGGATAAAAAATGAAAGTTAAGAGAAAAAGTGTGTCCA
>CAZVEI010000152.1:0-4913 GCA_964626295.1 uncultured Alkalibaculum sp. | reverse complement strand
CTGTAAGGGGTCATGGCGTATACTGTCCTGCTCCAGTTCTACAATGGGGAGCAGATGGACGATGTGCTAGACAATGGAACTGGTATCAATACTCTGCTTGTGCAGCAGAAGTAGAGGTCAATGAAAAAACTGGTGAAGTTCGCGTCATTAAGTTTGCAAGTGCAGCAGATACAGGAAATCCAATTAACCCTAAATTAGTGGAAGGCCAAATAGAAGGCGGCGTTCATATGTCTATAGGTTTCTCTATTATGGAAGATCATTTCTATGATAAAAATGGTATGATCGCTAACAGAAACCTTGGAGATTACAGAATTCCAACAATTATGGAAATGCCTAAAAATGAAAATGTAGCATCCATTATTTGTCCAGATGCGTTGCCAGATGGTCCGTTTGGAGCAAAAGGAATGGCTGAATCTATAACAGTTCCAGTAGCGCCAGCCATTGCAGAAGCCGTATACAATGCAGTAGGAATTCGAGTGGATTCATACCCAATGACAGCGGAGAAAGTTCTTAAATTAATCAAAGAGAAGAAGGAGGCTGCAAACTAATGGCAATTGTTGATAAGAGTTATGAAAGAGTAACCGTCAATCTAGTTGTTAATGGAAAAGACTACACTGTAGATGTAGCTCCATTTAAGACACTTCAAGACGTGTTAAGAGAAGATTTAAATCTTTTAGGTACAAAGGTCGGTTGTGAAGATGGAAATTGTGGAGTGTGCACTGTACTAATGGACAATTTAGCTGTAAAAAGCTGTTGTGTATTAGCTCCTCAAGCAGAGGGTCATAAAATTACTACTATAGAAGGTTTGGAAAAAGAAGATGGACTACATCCATTACAACAATCCTTTATCGACTACTTTGCTCTTCAATGTGGTTATTGTACCCCAGGTATGATTTTATCTGCAAAAGCATTATTAATGGAAAAACCAAATGCTACAGAAGATGACATTCGTGAAGCTCTACACGGAAATATGTGTCGTTGCACTGGTTACAAAAAGATTGTAGAAGCTATCGAAGCAGTAAGAGATGGCGAATACAAAGACAGTTGTGGGGAGGTATAAGAGATGAGATTTGAGAAATATTGTCAACCAACTACTACTTCCGAATGCGTCAATTTACTAAAGACTTATGGTTCTGAAGCACGCTTAGTAGCAGGGGGTACAGATTTAGTTCCAAAGTTAAAATCCCGTGCTGTAAGAGTAAGGGCAGTCATTGGATTAGAAAAAATAGCTGAAGCAAAACAGATCATCATAAATGAAGAAGGATTAGAGTTAGGGGCATTAGTTACACTTAGAACGGTTTCCAAATCAAGTGAAATTATGGCTAAATGGCCAGCTTTATCAGAGGCAGCAGGTCATGTATCCAGCAATCAAATAAGAAATATTGCCACAATTGGCGGTAATGTCTGTAATGCATCACCAAGTGCAGATGCATTACAAGGCCTAATTGTTTACGATGCTGTAGCAAATATTATTGGAGAAAAGGGCACAAGAAAGGTTCCTATCCTTGAATTTTTTGTAGGACCTGGTAAGAGCGTATTAGAAGAAGGAGAATTTGTTGTAAGCTTTACTGTGCCTACACCTAAAGAAAACTCTGGTGCTACATATAAAAAGTTTGCAATACGAGGAGATACAGATATTTCTATTGTAGGTGCTGGTAGTAGTATTACACTTGATGCAGATGGAAAAGTTGCAAATGCGATCATTTCTCTTGCTGCAGTAGCTCCAACTCCAATAAGATCTACAGAAGCAGAATCATTGATTATAGGGAAAGAATTGACAGATGAGTTAATTGACGAAGCAGCAGAATTTGCTGGTAACAACTGTACACCTATAACAGATCATAGAGCTACAAAAGAATATCGAATTGAAATGGTAAAAGTGTGGACAAAAAATGCTTTAAAAGACGCTTTGGCCCGCGCAAAATAAATAGCTGATTATAAGAATTTTACTAGATGGTGGTTTGACTTAAATTACCATCTAGTTATAAATAAAAAGGAAGTGACTTTATGGAAAGAGTAACAGAAAATGTGTTTACAAATACAAAAATTAGAGGCTGTAATCCTAGTATCGTATTTACAGATGAGGGAGCTGTCTTTATCGATACCGCTCAGTGGATTAGTACTCTGTTGGAGATGATTGATTTTGCAAAGAGCAAAGGACCAATCAAATACTTAATTAACACAGAGCCTCATATTGATCATATTTTTGGAAATCATTGGTTCGCAGGGGTTTGTCCTGTAATTGGGCATGAAAAGCTTGTAGATACCTTCTTTGATGTTCCTGGAGATATGGACGGATACGATTATAGCGTAGATGTTTTAGAGAGACAAGACAAAGAATTTTTATCTTTTATGCCTTCAAGGGAGGAGTACATTGTAAATCCACCACAAATTACATTTAACGATAGAATGTCCTTAAAAGTTGGCAATCATACATTTAATCTATATCACACACCAGGTCATGCGGATTCACAAATAGCTGTTCATGTTCCGGAAGAAAGAGTATTGTTTACTGGAGATACACTCTTTGTAGGCTGCCAAACATGGCTACACAGTGCTAATATCGATGAACTTATTTCATCCCTAAAATTCATTAAAACACTAGATGTAGATTACATTGTGCCAGGACATGGTCCAGTAGTTGGCAAAGAGTATATTGACGTACAACTTGCTTTAATTTACAAATGGATTAGTGCAGTAGCTGGTGGTATAGCACAAGATTGGACTCTTGATGAATGTACTAAAAAAATTAGTTTTACAGATTTATCAGTAGATATAGGTCAAGCAGAAATGATGGATTACATTCAAAGAACAAATGTAACAAAGTGTTATAACTATATTAAGGGCTAAAGACAAGAAAGCGTCTTGGCAACATAGTATTTGCTTTTATAAATAATACACGGCAATAAATAATTGTTGGCGTAAAGCGGAGCTGAGGGATAAACATGTGTGAGATTATAGATAATGGTAGGACCAGAATCCTTAATAACGGAACAGATGTAACCATAATGGCAAATAGTAGTAGTACAGCAAGTGCCTTAGAGGCCTCAAAAATTTTAGGTGTTAAAGGGGTTAGCACTGCTGTAATAGAAGTGCTAACCATAGACTCTATAGAAGAAACAGAAGATTTGAAATTTGGAAATAATACGAATATCTATGTCTTTTTAGACGAGGAGATAAGAAATACATTTGTAGATTTACTTGATGAGTCTTCAGAAAAGATTTGCCTTATTGAAGAATGGAATGTAAAAACAATTGTGAAAGAAATTATGAATGAAATAAAAAATAAAAGGGAAAGCAATAGAGGTTTCACCTCTAATTATATACATTATGTGCGATAAAGATTTGATAGCAAAAACTAATGATAAAACAAGTGGAAGGGTAATGGGAGCTGTAGTAGTTGTAGCAGGGATGTCTTCTAGAATGAAGCGATTTAAACCCTTATTATCATTAGGAGAAAAGACAATTATAGAACACGTTATCGATTCTCTAAGGGAGGGCGGAGTTCAGAAGATTGTCGTAGTTACAGGTAATCAGACAAAACTCATAGTCAATCAGTTAGAAAATAGAGATGTTCACTTTGTGTACAATGAATTTTATGCGACGACGACAATGTTTGATTCTGTAAAACTAGGTGTTACATACATAAAAAATCAATGTGATATGTTCTTCTTTTTGCCAGGAGATATACCGCTATTTCAGTCATATACTTTATTAGAAATGAAAAGAAAAATGGAGAAATCCTTATGTCATATTGTGCAACCAAACTATAAGGGCAAAGATGGTCATCCTGTTTTGTTTTCTACTTCATGCATAGATACCATTTTAAATCATAATGGAGAAATGGGTTTAAAAGGCGCTATAGAAAGCATCAATAATCGACTAGATTTATCTGTGCCAGATAAAGGCATTTTGCTAGATGCGGATACACCTAAAGACTATAAGGAGCTATTAGACTTTTATAATAAAAGAGATATACCTGATGAAGAAATATGTTTTGAAATCTTAAAGTTTTTCAACGCAGATGAAAGGATAATAAAACATTGCCAAGCTGTTCTCCAGGTATCACAGAAACTAACAAATAGACTAAAATGCACGGGATACAGACTTAATGAAAGACTCGTTTACTCTTCAGCACTTCTTCACGATGTGGCGAGAAAAATGAAAAATCATGCAATAGTTGGTGGAGAATGGCTAAGAGAAATGGGATATGATAAGGTCGCTGAAGTAGTTGAATCCCATATAGATATAGGAATTGATTCTATAGATGCTTTAGATGAAAAGGCCATTCTTTTTTTAGCAGATAAATTAGTTATTGAAGATAAAGAAGTATCTTTAGAGGAGCGTTTTGAAAATACGTATAAAAAGTTTGCCAGTCAAGAAATACCATCAAAAGCTATTGAAATTCGTTTTAATATAGCAAAGAGGATTTTAGATAATATAGGCCAAAGGGAGGAGCTGTTTTGTGAGAACTGTGCCAGTAAATAATGCTGTTGGAATGGTCTTAGCCCATGATATGACTCAAATTATCCCGGGAGAATTCAAGGGAAGTCGTTTTAAAAAAGGATATATAGTGGAGCCAAGTGATATTGATGTACTTCTAAGTATGGGCAAAGAAAATTTATATGTCCTAGAACTTGGCAAGGATGATGTACATGAGAATGATGCAGCTATGCGAATTGCTACTGCGGCTACAGGTTGCGGTTTAGACGTCATTGCGAAGAGCGAAGGCAAAGTGGAGTTGGCAGCACAATACGATGGTCTCCTTCAAATAGATGTTGATATGCTTATGGATCTTATCGATGATGATGAAATTATGTTTGCAACCATTCATCGCAATCAAGTAGTAAAAAAGGGAGACGTTGTGGCAGGCACAAGAGTAATTCCTTTATTTGTTAAAGAAGATAAAATAA
>CAZVEI010000151.1:752-4915 GCA_964626295.1 uncultured Alkalibaculum sp. | reverse complement strand
GACAAATGGGTCCGTCATAATCTTAAACGCTAATGCTGAGAATGGTTCTTCATCACTTGCATGTCTTAATATTTCGTCTCCCGTTTCCATGTCATGTCCAGAAATCGCTTCGATGTCTAATGGAGATGGCATGTAATCTACAACTGCATCTAGAACTAATTGAACACCTTTGTTTTTGTAAGATGAACCACAAGTAACTGGAATGATTTTTACACCAACAGTTCCTTTTCGAAGAGCAATTTTGATCTCTTCTTCAGTGATTTCCTCACCTTCAAGGTATTTCATCATCAAATTTTCATCTAATTCAGAAACCGCTTCTAAAAGCTTATCTCTGTATTCTTCTGCTAAGTCTTGCATATCTTCAGGAATATCTGTTACTTCAATTTCTTGGCCTAAGTCATCTTTATAGATATCGGCTTTCATTGTAACTAAGTCGACAATACCTGTAAATGTATCTTCTTTGCCAATTGGAAGTTGAATAGCAACAGCATTTGCCTTTAATCTGTCTTTCATCATGTCTAACACATGAAAGAAGTCAGCGCCTAATGTATCCATTTTGTTGATATAAGCCATTCTTGGTACATTGTATTTGTCTGCTTGTCTCCAAACAGTTTCTGATTGAGGTTCAACGCCACCCTTTGCACAGAAAACTGCAACAGAACCGTCTAGTACTCTTAAAGATCTTTCAACCTCTACAGTAAAGTCAACGTGTCCTGGTGTATCTATTATATTTATTCTATGGTCTTTCCATTGTGTGGTAGTAGCAGCAGAGGTAATTGTAATACCTCTTTCCTGCTCTTGTTCCATCCAGTCCATTTGCGCGCCACCTTCGTGGGTTTCGCCAATTTTGTGGATTTTTCCGGAATAAAATAATATTCTTTCTGTTGTGGTGGTTTTACCTGCGTCAATATGAGCCATGATACCGATATTTCTCGTGTTTTCTAAGCTAAATTGTCTAGACACAGTATCCATCCTTTCGTGATTACAGAATTTAAATTACCACTTGTAATGTGCAAAAGCTTTATTGGCTTCAGCCATTTTATGAGTGTCTTCTTTTTTCTTAACAGCTGAACCTGAATTATTTACTGCATCTAATAATTCTCCAGCTAGTCGTTCTTGCATAGTCTTTTCATGTCTTAATCTTGAGTATTTTGTAAGCCATCTCAAACCTAATGCTTGTCTTCTATCTGTACGAACTTCCATTGGCACTTGGTATGTTGCTCCACCAACTCTTCTCGCTTTAACTTCTAGAACAGGCATAATATTGTTTAAGGCCTCTTCAAATACTTCTAATCCATCTCTGTCTGTCTTTTGTGCAATAATGTCAAAAGCTCCATATACTATACTTTGAGCTACTCCCTTTTTTCCATCAAGCATAATATTGTTAACTAATTTTGTTACAACAACACTATTGTATAATGGATCAGGAAGAACTGATCTTTTGCTTACCGGTCCTTTTCTTGGCACTTCGCTTCCCTCCTCAACATTAAATATTCATCGGTACTCGACATTTACGCTGCCGTTGTGCTTTTATATATACTATATATTTTATGTGAATATAGTAGATTCATTTCGCACTTAGTTCTTTGGTTTTTTGGCACCATATTTTGATCGAGCTTGTTTTCTGTTTTGTACGCCTGCTGTATCTAAAGCTCCCCTGATGATTCTATAACGAACACCTGGTAAGTCTTTAATTCTACCACCTTTGATTAAAACAACGCTATGCTCTTGTAAATTGTGACCTTCACCTGGAATGTAACATGTTACTTCTGTTCCATTTACTAGTCTTACTCTAGCAATTTTTCTAAGAGCGGAGTTTGGTTTCTTTGGTGTAGCAGTTCTTACTGCAGTACATACCCCTCTTTTTTGAGGATTTGCTTTTAGGGCAGGAGTCTTTGAAGTATATTCTACTTTTTCTCTACCTTTTTTTACAAGCTGATTAATTGTTGGCATTTCTTCACCTCCGTAAATTATTTATATAGAACCCATGCCTTAAAATAACCCCTCGTTTAGAGGGGCTATTGACATAGTGAATTCTCTAATCCTTTAATAAGGCAGCACTAGCAGTCTTTCTATTAATTCCACACGCTTTACCTAGATCTCTCATAGAATCAATGTAGACTATTGGCACTTCATTCTCTTTACAAGAATTTTCTACTTCAACGAATATGTGATGATCGACATCATGTGCTAGATAAACGCTCTTAGCTTTACCGTTCTTAACCATTTTTAAGGTTTGCTTTGTGCCTATTACGTTCTTACTCCCCTTTATGTGATCAAGCATGATAATCCTCCTTACTACAAACATTCGCTAAATGATTTTACCATTGCTTTTTTGTGCTGTCAATACTTTAAATGTTATCTTCTGAAGAATTAATATTCTCTTCATCTAAAATCTCAGCTTCTTCTTCTGTTTCTTCATCGTATATTACAATGTCATTGTAATTTTTGATCCCTGTTCCTGCTGGAATCAATTTACCAATAATTACATTTTCCTTTAAGCCAATTAATGGATCTTGTTTTCCTTTTATTGCCGCATCCGTTAATACTCTTGTAGTTTCTTGGAAAGAAGCTGCTGATAAGAAGGATTCTGTTGCAAGAGAAGCTTTTGTAATACCAAGAAGTACTCTTGTAGCAGTAGCAGGCTCTTTACCTTCTTTTTTGATTCTTTCGTTTTCTTCTTCAAATGTAAAGATATCTACTAAGCCTCCTGGGAGCAATTCTGTATCTCCCGCTTCGATGACCTTGACTTTTCTAAGCATTTGACGAACGATAGTCTCTATATGCTTGTCGTTAATGTGTACACCTTGCATACGATATACCTTTTGTACTTCTTGCAAAAGATATCTTTGCACCCCATGGATACCCTTAATGGCTAATATATCGTTAGGATTAATAGAACCTTCTGTGATTTCATCACCGGCCTCAATTACATCTCCCTCGTATACTTTTAGTCTAGAGCCATATGGAATAGCATATACTTTTTCTTCTGTATCACCTGCAACCACAACTTCTTTTCTCTTCTTTGTTTCCCTTAAAGACACAACTCCTGCAATCTCAGAGATAATAGCTAAACCTTTCGGTTTTCTAGCCTCAAAGAGCTCTTCGATTCTTGGAAGACCTTGGGTAATATCCTCAGCTGTTGCTACACCACCTGTATGGAAAGTTCTCATAGTCAACTGAGTACCCGGTTCACCAATAGATTGGGCTGCAATTGTACCTACTGCCTCTCCTATTCCAACAGGTTTCCATGTAGTCAAGTCTACACCATAGCATTTTGTACAAACGCCAACTTTAGACTGACAATTTGTTACAGATCTTATCATGACGTGCTTAAATCCTAGATCTTCTATTTCAGAGGCCATATTTATGCTAATGAGCTCATTTTTCTTTACAAGGACTTCTTCTGTTTCAGGGTGAATAATATCTTCAAAAGCGTATCTACCTGCTATACGATCGCTCAATGTTTCAATAACTTCACCATTGTCTTCTACAGGTGTAGCTTTATACCCTTGAGTAGAACCGCAGTCATCTTCTTTTACAATAACATCCTGACTTACGTCTACAAGTCTTCTCGTTAAATAACCTGAATCGGCTGTTCGAAGGGCAGTATCCGCAAGACCTTTTCTAGCACCATGGCTAGAAATAAAGAACTCAGATACGTTTAGACCTTCACGGAAATTTGAACGTATTGGAAGCTCAATGATTTTACCAGATGGGCTAGCCATAAGACCTCTCATACCAGCTAATTGCTTGATTTGGTTCTTACTACCTCGAGCACCAGAGTTGGCCATCATGTTGATTGGGTTTAATGGACTTAAGTTATCCATCATGGCTTCTGTTACATCATTTGTAGCTTGTGTCCAAACTTCAACAACTTTCTCATATCGTTCATCTTCTGATATTAGACCTCTTCTAAACATCTTTTGAACTTTTTCAACTTCAAGATCTGCATTGTGTAAGATCTCTGTTTTTTCTTTTGGTACATCCATATCGCTTACGCCTACAGTGATCGCTCCAATTGTGGAGTAATGGAAGCCCAGTTTCTTAATATCATCTAGGACTACAGAAGTCTTTGTAGATCCGTGAGTATGATAGCATTTTTCAACAATTTGTGATAATTTCTTTTTATCCACTAAAACATCTACTTCTAAAAGGAATGC
>CAZVEI010000151.1:0-742 GCA_964626295.1 uncultured Alkalibaculum sp. | reverse complement strand
GTTTTTCTCTCTTAACTAAGCCTAAGTCCTGTGGAATAAATTCATTAAATAGGAATCGACCCACAGTGCTCTCCACGATTCTACTCTGTTTTACTCCATCAATTTCTTTACAAATTCTTACTTTTACTTTACTGTGTAAAGAGACAACCTTATTGTCATAAGCTGCTTCCATTTCTTGCAAATCCGTAAATACTTTCCCCTCACCTGTGGAGCCAGCAACTTCTAGAGTCATGTAATAAGAGCCTAAAATCATATCTTGAGTAGGAGTTACTACTGGGCTACCATCTTGAGGTTTTAAAATATTATTTGATGCAAGCATTAAGAACCTTGCCTCAGCTTGAGCTTCTACAGATAGAGGAACGTGAACGGCCATTTGGTCTCCATCAAAGTCGGCATTGTACGCTGTACATACTAAAGGGTGAAGTTTAATAGCCTTGCCTTCTACTAGTATTGGTTCAAATGCTTGAATACCAAGTCTATGAAGTGTTGGTGCTCTATTTAATAGAACTGGGTGTTCCTTGATAACTTCTTCTAAAACATCCCAAACTTCTGGTCTCATTCTCTCTACCATGCGTTTGGCGCTTTTTATATTTTGTGAGAATTTCTGTTTTACAAGCTCTCTCATCACAAAGGGTTTAAACAATTCGATTGCCATTTCTTTTGGCAAACCGCATTGGTACATTTTTAGTTCTGGGCCTACTACGATAACAGAACGACCTGAGTAGTCAACTCTTTTACCAAG
>CAZVEI010000150.1:1556-4918 GCA_964626295.1 uncultured Alkalibaculum sp. | reverse complement strand
TCAACTAGTCACAAGCTTTGAAAGGGGATTCTCTGGTGGGGGCATAGGAGAAACAGATAAAGAAAAAAATGAGCAAAAATGGGTACTACAAACTCGTGGGGCACCCAATATTTTTGATAATAAAATGAAATTTGTAGTAAACTATACAACGAAAGAGGGGAATGAGGAATATGGTGAAATTTCTTTTCGCTTAAATCGAAAGAAAGCTATTGGCAAAAATTTGACAATTCCTATTAATAAAGACGTTGCCATTGATGACAACAGAGATATCAAAATACAATCACTAACAGCTTCGCCTACAACTACGGTTATTAAAGGTCGGATACAGAATATTTTTCAATTAGGATTTGATCATATAACAAGCAATAGAATTTACCCAGAAAATATCGAAATGGTTTTATACGCCAATGGCAAAGAGGTACCTATTCAAGGGTCAGGAATGTATACAAATCTAAAGGGCATTCATTACGAGTTGATTTTTGATGCATTGCCAGAAGATACGCATGAAATAGAAATTAAATTTGTCTCTTTCAGAGGAGCATATGAAGTGAATAAAGAAATAGACTTAAGGAAAAGGGTTTATGTAAATAAAGAGATTAATAAAATCATATTTACACAGAGAATTGATTGAGGATAGAAACCTCATACGAGACGGTTTTTTAATCACTTTATTAGAATTTTCAAATTCCAGCAAACAACATTACTTGGATAGCATAGCTATCACAAGTAATGTTGTTTGCTGGAATTTTTTATCTTAGCTTTTTCCTCCATACTTAATCCCTTTGTACAATGAAGATACAGATTCGCATATAGTAATAAGGATGATTACTGCTATTGTAAGAAATATTATGCGCTCAAAAGATATAAGGGTGTATCGTTCTAAATTTTGTACTATTTCACTATTCCAAATATTCATATTAGAAATAATATTGATAAATAGCATAGAAGATATGACGTTTAGCACCGTAATGACTACAGATATTTTTATGGTCCATCTCCCTTTAATAATCTTAATTAGTTCTACTAAAATATTAAGGGTAAAGATAATAAAGATGATTATTTTAAAAGCACTAAAGTTGTCCATATTCAATTGTTGAATGAAATTCCATTGGTTTTTTACATTGTAATAGATTCCAATTATCTCTGGTGAGAAGAAAAATAAAGGTAAAAATATTGTTGAAATAATAATTGCAAAGATAGATTCTCCTCTTGATATGAGAGCTTTTTTTTCTGGCAATTCTGGCAGTTGTGAAGGTTCCCATATCTTCTGCTCATACCCAGTTTCCGGGGATATTTCCTTATACTCTAATAAGGCAAAAATTCCAGTTACCCACGCTGCTCCCTGTAAAACAGCAGAAAACAAGGTGCCTATGTAACTTCCAATCATGTCGCTAATACTTTCAACAGAAAATATTACTCCTATTACAGATGCTACAGAGATTCCAATAAAAATAGATAGAACAACTATTTTCATAACAAATAAGTATGTATCAAAATAGGCGGGTCCTATAAGGTATCCCTCTCTTCCCCTGTATCTATTTGCCAATTCTTTAGGATTACCTAGCTTAACTAATGCTTTATTGATTTTCTCTTCTTCAGCAAGAGTGTCATCTATTTCATCCATCATGTCATCAATTAATGCTCTTATTTCATTGCCAATTTCTTTTTTCGATTTTTCTGGAAGTTCTCTCGTAACAGCGTAAATATACCTGTCAATCATTTTTCTCCCTCCGTTTCTATCAAATTATTTACTACCTGATTAATGTCATTCCAAGTAGTGCAGAGCTTTCCGTAAACACCTTCTCCAAATTTACTTAATTTATAGTATTTCCTGGGCTTTGTTCCATCTGTATCCCAAAGGCTTTCAAGAATTCCTTGTTTTTCTAGTCTTCTTAAGAGGGGATATAGGGTATTTGCCTCAATACTAAATCCTTTCTCATTCATGAGAACCACAAGAGAATATCCATACTGTGGCTGTTTTAACTGACTTAATACAGCTAATGTAATAGTACCTCTTCGCAATTCTTGAACAATTCCATCTAAAACCCGGTCATTTTTTTTGTCTTCCATCATATCACCTTCTATCAATATTTTACTGTGCAACACACACTATTGTCAATGATAAAAGATTATGATTAAGAATTTATTAAACATTAAAGATGGAATCTCGCGCGTTGACCACACATTTATATGATTCCATAAAAAATAAGATAGAATTATAGACAGCAATAGGGTAGACTCTAAAGTATGTTCTATATGCATTGTATTGAATTTACTACATATTTATAGGTTGGAATTTATGAATTAGGGGGATATATGGAGAAAATAGGAATTATTAATTGTTACGAAATATCAAAAAAATGCGCTGGAGTAGGATGCATTAATGCATTTAATGAAAAAAGCGGCGCCTTTGATAAGTACGCTTTTAGAGATGTTGAAATAGGTAGTTTCATCCAATGTGAAGGTTGCGGTGAAGGAGCCACAGCAGAGATTATTAGAAAATCCGAGTTAATGGAAGCTCAAGGAATTAAGACAATTCACCTTTCTAGCTGCATAAAGTCAGACTGTAAATGGTATGATGAATTTATCCAAGAACTATCAAAGAAATTTGAAGTCATCGATTTTACTCATGGAAATGGATAAAGATAGAGAGCAGATAGTAAAATATAATAAAACATTCTTGCGTTTTCCCTGTCTGCTCCCATAATATTAAGTGATTTTATTTAAATTTTTCTTCTAATTTACTCATCCAAGCTCCAAGAATCATGCCTAGAGCAAATAAAACAATGCTATAAATCCCTGTTTGCAATGTAAAACTAGTATAGTTTGCTACTGGTGGAAGAATGATTAATAAAGTAGAGGCCATGACGATTCCTATAATAAAGTGGTACATTCTTGAATGAAAATTATGTAGTATCCATTCTATAAATTTAGATAGTAAGATAATGACGAGAATTCCTCCAATGACCACAGGGAGAAAAACGCCTAATAGATCAAAGTTTTTAAAACCACTTAGCATAGAGTCGTATAAACCTAGCACCAAGAGAAGATTAGATGGACTTAGTCCTGGAACAAGTACACCAAGTGCGATCAAGCCACCAGCGATAATAAATCCAAAGAAGTTCGATGGAATGGTTCCGAAAATATCATTCATAAAATACAAGAACAAAAATCCTATAATTAAAGAGCCAAATAGCCATATACGGTCAATAGTATCTCTTTTCTTGTACTTAACGGATTCTTTCATTAAGGACGGTAAAGTTCCAATAATCGCCCCAGCAAAACTCCATAGTACAATGACTTGATAATTTTCTAATAGCCATTCTAATGGTTTTGATAATAGACCAATTCCTACAATCCCA
>CAZVEI010000150.1:0-1546 GCA_964626295.1 uncultured Alkalibaculum sp. | reverse complement strand
ATATATTTATATACTGTGCTTTTTGCATTAAGTAAAAAATTCTCTTTAAAATCTCTTGTTAAATGAGCCATAAAGCTTAATAATCTCTCATAAATTCCTAAAATTGCCGCTAAAACGCCTCCTGATACACCAGGAAGAATAAAACCTAAAGCAATGATGACACCCTTTAAAAATCGTGATAAAATACCTTCTTCTTTTCTTTTCTCCATTTTAAACTCCTTAAGGTTGTATTTTAAATGTTTCTATTTAAAAAACTATTTAATTTTACATTATATTTCTAGCTCGGTCTAGTTATGTATCTTTAAACCTATGCTCATTTGTTTGATTTCCTTGCGAATTTTACTAGCTACTCCTCGATCTGTTAGTACGATTAAGCAATCTCCTGAGAGAATAATTGTATCACCGTGTGTGATGATTTCTTTTTCACCACGCCTAATAGAGGTAATTAAAGCCTCATCTGGCCATTTATAATCTCGAATCATACATCCATCAAAACAGCTTTCCATTACAACCGGTATTTCAATAATTTCTTGTTTACCCGTTATAGCGCCTTTGTGTTTGCCCACTAAGCGCTCTAAAAGGGCCTCATATAGCGGTTCGCCACCTAGTAAATCAGAAACCAAATAGGATGTAACTGAAACGACCGCTAAAGGCATGAGCTGATTGAGAGATCCAGACATTTCTGTTACTAAAAATATAGCGGTAAGAGGGGCTTTACAAATTGCTGTAAAATAGCCTGCCATAGCAAAGGTAATAAAACTCTTTATGTAAATTTGTTCGATTGCCATTTGTTCAAAAAGAAAAGTACCGTATATGGATCCCATAATCGCTCCTAAGGAGAGAATCGGAATTAAATTTCCACCAGGTAAATTCCCCCCATAAGAGATCATACAGAATACAAAACGTATGACAAAAATAATGAGAATTACTTTTAATTCAGGAAGAGTTGTTCCAAGATTTAATACAATTTCGCTTCCACTGCCAATGATTTCACGGTTAAAGATACCGATAGGTATGACCAATAAGAAGGGAATGATTCCATAGAAATCAGAAGATAGGCGAGGAATCCATCCGTAAATCTTAGGGAGTATAAATACGATTTTATTGTATAAGATTCCCATTACTCCTAAAATAGCTCCTAATAAAATCAAGTGACCATATGCATGAGTAGGGAAAATATTTAATTTTCCAATGCCTAAGACAGGTTGTAAACCAAAAATATTTAAAGAAATAAAATTAGCTGTAACAGCTGAGACGAGAGCTGTTAACCCTAGTAAAGGGGAAAGGTGATGATGCATTTCTTCTAATACAAACATAAGTCCCCCAACAGGAGCATTAAAGGCAGCTGCCAATCCAGCGCTAGCGCCACTAGAAATGAGGATTTTTTCGTCCATTCTCTTTCCTTTAAGGAAATGGTTTACTCCTTGCCCCACTGCAGCACCTAGTTGAATAGAAGGCCCCTCTGCACCAACAAAGACTCCAGAGCTAATGGATAAAATTCCTCCAATGAATTTTTTCCATAAAACAGGCCACCAATCCATTTTAA
>CAZVEI010000149.1:0-4930 GCA_964626295.1 uncultured Alkalibaculum sp. | reverse complement strand
AAATGATAAATACGGAGGTTTTCTTATGAAAAAAATATTGATTATTATGTTGTCAATGAAGATGATTTTAAACTTCTTTATCATGAATAAGGTAATAGGTATAAGCATACTGTTTGTGATTTGGGTAATTACACTGATGGTGTCATATAAGCTTTCAAATAGGTTTTATTCAAAAAGAGACTTTTAGAAATATTTTCTGATAAAATGATATTATTGTCTTTTAAACCTAATAAATCTGTAACATAATTAATTGATGACATGAGAATCTCCTTAGGTATTTGGTTAGCGCTTTTATTCTCTACATAGCCCTAAGGCTCATAAAAACCGCAGGGTGGATACCTGCGGTTTTTAATGATTTATAGTCTTTTTAGAGATTTTTAAGTTGTTCTTTTACGCTGTCAAAGGAAGTAGAACCCTTTGATTTTTTTGCTTCAATACATGCCTTCACATTTATTTTGTCGAAGATATCCTCTTGGAAAAGAGGAGAAAATTTCTGCAGTTCGGTAAGAGAAAGATCTTCGATAGCGCAGCCTTTGCCGATGCAGTGAAGGACCAATGAGCCGATGATTTCGTGGCAGTCTCGGAAGGGAATTCCTTTTTCCACCAAATAGTCTGCTGCATCTGTGGCATTCATGTAACCTAGTTTGGCTGATTTAGCCATATTTTCTTTTTCTACCTTCATGGTTGCGATCATTTCCCGGAAAATATTCAGAGAGTCTTTTAATGTGTCGCCCGCATCAAAGGCGGGAAGCTTATCTTCTTGCATATCCTTGTTATACGCTAGAGGTAAACCTTTCATGATTGTCAGCAAGGTGATAAGATCTCCGTATATTCTGCCGGTTTTTCCACGGATTAGTTCGGCCATATCAGGATTTTTTTTCTGGGGCATTATGCTGCTACCTGTGGCATAGGCATCATCGATTTCCACAAAACTGAACTCTTTAGAGCTCCAGAGGATCAATTCTTCGCAGAAGCGGGAAAGGTGCATGATGCAGATGGAACAACAGCTGATGAACTCAATGGCAAAATCCCTGTCACTGACCGCATCCATGGCATTGGGAGCTACATGGGAAAAGCCCAACTCTTTTGCAAGGAATTCTCTGTCGGTAGAGTAGCTGGTGCCTGCCAGGGCCCCGCTGCCCAAGGGAAGATAGTCCATTCTTTCTCTGCAGTCTGCAAAGCGACTTCGATCACGAAGGAACATCTGATAGTATGCCAAAAGATGAAAGGCAAAGGTGACAGGTTGTGCCCGCTGCAAATGGGTGTAGCCTGGCATTATGGTTTCCGTGTGTTCCTCTGCAAGATTCTTCAGTGTGTTCAGAAGGGCATCAAGAAGATGATCAATTTGGTCGATTTCCTTCTTGATATGAAGCTTGAAATCCAGGGCCACCTGGTCGTTCCGGCTTCGGGCTGTATGAAGTTTCTTTCCAGTAGCCCCGATTTTTGCGGTGAGTAGGGTCTCTATGTTCATATGGATATCTTCTCCTTCAATGGTGAATTCCACATTCCCATCGTCGATATCCTTTTCAATCAAAAGGAGAGCCGATACAATTTCTAAGCTTTCCTCCTGACTCAATATTCCTTGTCGGGATAGCATCTTTGCATGAGCAATGCTACCCGCGATATCTTCTTTGTATAATCGTTTGTCAAAGGTAATAGAAGCATTAAATTCATCACTCGATGAAGTCGATGCTTTTGTAAACCTTCCTTTCCAAAGTTTCAATATTTCGTCCTCCTTCTTTGTTTTGTTTTTGGATAGCTCGTATTTTCAGTGGTAATGAGAACAGGTTGATGAACCCTGTAGCATCGGACTGGGTGTATACGTCGTCTTTACTGAATGTAGCAAATTCTTCACTGTAGAGCGAGTTAGGGGACTGGCAGGCAACTGCTGTTGCACATCCCTTGTAGAGTTTCATTTTGACCTTTCCGGTGACATATTCCTGGGTCTTGTCTACAAATGCGTTGATGGCTTCCATTAGGGGAGTGAACCATAGTCCGTCATAGCAAAGCTGAGCAAATTTCTGAGCTACGATGTTTTTGTACTGCATGGTGTCACGGTCTAAGATTAATCGTTCCAAAGCCAGATGTGCTTCGTAGAGAACCGTACCTCCGGGAGTCTCATAGACACCTCGGGACTTCATTCCCACTAGTCTGTTTTCGATGATATCGATTGTTCCCACCGCATTTGCAGAAGCCAGAGAATTGAGTACAGTCAGAAGCTGGATGGGTCCCAGTTCTTTACCGTCAATACTGACAGGGATACCTTTTTCAAAGCCAATCTCCACAAAAGTTGCTTCGTCGGGGGCTTTTTCTGGAGGCATGGACAAAACATAGATGTCGTCAAGGTGTTCATTCCAGGGATTTTCTAGATTTCCGCCTTCATGGCTGATGTGCCATATGTTTTCATCTCTACTATATATTTTTTCTGTTGTTTGAGTAATAGGAATATTGTGTTCCTTGGAGTACTGGATAAGATCTTCACGGGAAGTAAATGTCCACTTGTCATCTCTCCAGGGTGCAATAATTTTGATGGCGGGATCTAAAGCTTTGATGGTTGTTTCGAATCTTACCTGATCGTTGCCCTTGCCTGTACAACCATGACATATGTAGAAAGCGCCTTCCTGCTGTGCTACTTCTACTAGTTTCTGAGCCATAAGAGGTCTAGCCATAGAAGTTCCCAGCATGTAAGCATTCTCATAGATCGCACCGGCCGATAAGGTGGGCCAGATAAAATCTTTTATAAACTCTTCTTGAATGTCCAGTACGATGGACTTGGTGGCGCCGGTGATTAAGGCTTTTTCTTTGATGGCGTCGAAATCTTCTTTCTGCCCGGCATTGCAGCATACAGCAATAACCTCGCACTGGTAGTGTTCTTTTAGCCAAGGTATGATGACGGATGTGTCCAAGCCGCCAGAGTAGGCCAATACTACTTTTTCGTTGTGTACCATATATATTCTCCTTTTGTATAATTATAAATAATAATGAATATTATACATTGACGTTGAAGGAAATGCAAGAAAAATAATGGTACCCTTATTATAGTTTTGAAGATATAGTATAATTAGAGTATCTAATAGTGAAAACAATACAGCCATTACTGAAATTGCTGAAATAGGATTAAAAATTTACTTTGCAGGATTTTTAACATGATGATTGTAGGCCTAGAAAGAAGATTTTAGGTTTTTTTGGATTTAAAAGGAGGAGGAATAGTCATGAACCGAGACAAGTATGTAAATGTCAACATAAAAATGTCAAAAAGTTTCAAAGTAAAAATGCATGTTTATTTTAATCTTCTTCTAGTGAAGCTAGTACATCTTTAGTTCTGTATGAAGGGCCAATAATCTTTATTATATGTGAATGATGCAATAGCCTGTCCAAAATTGCATTGGCAAGTGTGAGATTTGAAAATAATTCTCCCCACTTGCTGAATGGTTCATTGGTTGTAATAATTGTTGAAGAATGCTCATAACGTTTATTTATCAATTGAAAGAATAAATTTGCTCCTAAGGTATCAATTGGAAGATAACCCACCTCATCTATTATCAGGACTTTATACTTGCTGTAATGTTTCAATCTAGTTTCTACACGATTTTCGTCATATGCATTTCTTAGGTTTTGAATTAAATCATGTGCACTGATGAAATATGTCTGATTTCTTTTTAATGCAGCTTCCATACCAATTGAAACTGCAAGATGTGTTTTTCCAACACCAGGAGTTCCATAAAAAACAATATTTTCTTTGTTTTCAATAAATCTTAAAGAGCATAAATCTTTTATCTGAGTTTTATTTACTGATGGCTGGAATGTATAATCAAATTCATCATATCTTTTCTGAAAAGGGAAATGTGCAACTGTAAGCTGAGTTTTGGATGCTTTTTCACGCTTTGCTACAAGTTCTCTATCCGTTAAGTAAAGAAGAGCTTCTTCAAAGAGTATCTCATTTCTTGCAATTTCATCCAGATATTCAGGTAATAAATTTATCATTTTTTCTAATTTTAGTTCTTCCAAATTGTTTACAAGTTTTGCATTCATGTTATTCCTCCAATAGCATATCTAATGCTGATAATTTGGCTTTAACGAATTTATCAATGTCACTATCGCTTCGATGCTTCATGACATCTGACTTAAGTATTTGATTTAAATGTTCTCGTTGATAGTGATATTTGTTTTCAGTAATTTGATGACAAGCGATTTTTTCTTTTGTATAATATATTTCTAGGTGACCATTATCAGTAATATTTACTGTTACAGGTTTACCTATATATCTAACTGGAACAGAGTATTTTCTTCCTTCATATCTAATCATTGATTCTTTAGAAACCTTGTATGCTTTTGGCTTAGCGCAATAGGAGTTCAAGAGATCCTTAGATGGAAGCGAACGAAGATGCTCTGTTTCTTCTTTATGCCTTTCAAAGGGAATCTCTTCACTACCTTGTGACACTTCACTATTAATGTCATTCATAAATTCAGTCACAATATTAACTACATCTTCATATGTATCAAACTCTTCATTAAAAGCAGTTAATTTATACGTAAGTTTAGCTAAAGCTTCAACTTTGCCTTTAGTCTGTGGTCTATACGGTCGGCAGGTGAATATTCCAAAATTCATATCTGATGCAAACTGCTTAAACTTGGAATTGATTTGTACATTTTTAAAGTTTGATTGGTTATGATCTACAACAGTTTTCATGTTATCAAATACTATTTCTTCAGGAACTCCCTCGAAATATTTAAATCCATTTATCATACATTCAAAAAGTGTTTGCTGGTTTCTATTTGAAGTTACCTGTAAATACTTAAGTCTCGAATACCTACGGAAAGTCAACGGGAAAAAGCGGAAATTATTCTACTAATTATTAGGTAGCAGGAAGGGCGCTTATGACACCTGATGAGGTAGCTCTTCTTGATAATAGGTATGGAATATTGTTTA
>CAZVEI010000148.1:776-4933 GCA_964626295.1 uncultured Alkalibaculum sp. | reverse complement strand
CAGCATTGTAGTGGCACCAACCCAAACCTTAAGCAGTAAAGAATGCCAAATGCTTCGAAAAGCCTCTTTAGATATTATTACTGCTATAGGCATAGAAGGGGGCTGTAATGTGCAATTTGCCCTTCACCCTAAAAGCTTTGAGTACGCAGTTATTGAAATAAATCCTAGGGTAAGCAGGTCTTCTGCTTTAGCTTCTAAGGCAACAGGCTATGCTATTGCAAAGGTAGCGTCAAAGATTGCCTTAGGTTTGTCCTTAGATGAAATTAAAAACGCTGTGACGAAAAGCACCTTCGCCTGTTTTGAACCAAATATCGATTACGTAGTAGTGAAAATTCCAAAATGGCCTTTTGATAAATTCTACGGTGCAGACCGAAAATTAGGTACAAAGATGATGGCAACTGGTGAGGTAATGGCCATAGGCAATAGCTTTGAAAGCGCTCTTTTAAAGGGGATTCGGTCCTTAGAGTTAAAACAGTATTCATTAGACCATAAAGGCGTAAAAAAATACTCTCTGCAAGAGCTTAGAGAGAAGGTCATGTACCCTAATGATGAAAGGTTGTTTTATTTAGCGGAAATGCTACGAAGAGGCTGCCGAGTCGTAAAGTTATCGGAAGAGACAGGTATGGATGAATTCTTTATCAATAAAATTAAATACATCGTCGATGAAGAAGAAAAGTTAAAAAATACAAAACCTGAAGATTTAACAAAAGAAAAATTGACAAATTTAAAAGTCAAAGGTTTCTCTGACAAAGGTATTGCCGATTTAATGGGTATTTCTCCTAATGAAGTCTATGAAATGAGGGATATGTGGAAAATCTACACATCTTATAAAATGGTAGACACTTGTGCTGGAGAATTTGATGCAGTTTCTCCTTACTATTATTCGACTTACGATAAAGAGGATGAAATAAAAGTATCTAATGATAAAAAGGTAATCGTCATAGGTTCTGGCCCAATACGAATCGGTCAAGGTATTGAATTTGACTACTGTTCTGTTCATTGTGTACAGGCTCTATCAAAATTAGGGATCGAAACAATTATAATAAATAACAATCCAGAAACCGTAAGTACAGATTTTAATATTTCAGATAAATTGTACTTTGAACCTCTTACGGAAGAGGACACTTATAATATCATACAAAAAGAAAATCCTGACGGAGTAATTCTTCAATTTGGAGGGCAAACAGCCATAAAATTAGCAGAGTTCTTCGAAAGTAAGGGTATTCCTATATTGGGCACATTACCTAAGGATATTGATGCGGCAGAAGATCGGGAAAAATTTGAAGAGATTTTACAAAAATTAAACATTAAGCGACCAAAAGGACGAGGAATTTGGAATTTAGAAGAAGGCCTTGCTGTGACAAAAGAGCTAGGCTATCCAATATTGGTTCGCCCATCCTACGTATTAGGTGGACAGGGAATGGAAATCTGTTATGACGACTCAGAGCTAAAGTTTTATTTAGAGGATGCATTTTCCAAGGACAAGAAAAATCCTGTTTTAGTAGACAAATACTTAAATGGTATGGAAATCGAAGTAGACGCCATATGTGATGGAGAAGATGTGCTCATTCCAGGAATTATGGAACATCTTGAAAGGGCGGGAATTCACTCCGGAGATAGCATTAGCTTGTATCCTCCACAAAATGTATGTCAAAAGACAAAGAACAAGATTCTAGAGTATACAAAAGAGTTAGCCCTTGCATTAAATGTAAAGGGAATGATTAATATTCAATTTATTGAGTATAAGGAAGAACTTTACATCATTGAAGTAAACCCTAGATCTAGTAGGACAGTGCCTTATATTAGCAAGGTAACAGCAGTACCTATAATTGATATTGCAACAAAAGTTATGCTAGGGGAGAAATTAAAGGATTTAAGTTATGGAACGGGAATTTACCCAGAAGGTACCCTTATTTGTGCAAAAATTCCAGTGTTCTCCACTGAGAAATTGCCAAAAGTAGAAGCCAGTTTAGGACCAGAAATGCGATCTACAGGAGAAGTACTAGGTGTTAGCGACAATCTATTAGGTGCCCTTTACAAGGGACTAACAGCAGCAGGTATGGATATGTCTCACAGAAAGAGAAAAGTACTAGTCACATTGCGAGAAAAAGATAAAGAAGAATTTAAGCATTTAGCCTTAAAGATGAAAGAAATGGATTACGAATTCTTTGCTACAGAAAACACAGCAAATTACCTAGAGAGCATAGGAATTAAAGTAGAAATAGTAAAGAAAATCCACGAAGGCAGCCCAAATATACTAGACTTTATTCGTACAGGCGATATCGACATGGTCTTTAATACGCCAACAAAAGGAAACGACTCTAAAAGAGACGGCTTTGCCATAAGACGAACAGCAATAGAATCCTCTGTAGAACTCATGACCAGCTTAGACAAAGCAAAGGCTATTGTAGAGATTCTATACGTTGATTTGAATGAAGAAAATTTAGAGCTTTATGAGATAGAGGAGTACGGTAAAACTAAATAGGAATATAGAAAACCATCGAGGGTGTGCTGCCTTTGATGGTTTTTTAGCTGAAGGCTGATCCTAGCTCGTGCTCAAGTTACTCTCACAGTGTCTTTCTTGAAGCAATGTGGTAAGTCACAACACTGGCTATAAGGAAGATAAGTACTTTTGCGAATGAAGGCATTTGAGAAAATATAATACAAGAGCTTATACTTAACCAAAGTAGCGTTAAGGCGTAAACTTTTACTTTTAGGGCGATACCGCCTTTATTTCGGTAGTCGTCAATGTATTTCCCAAATACCTTATGATTGAGCAAATACTCATAAGCTCTATTTGAACTTCTAAAATAACAAGCAGCGCTAAGAAGTAAAAAGGGCGTTGTGGGCAACAAAGGAAAAACTATTCCTACGATTCCTAAGCCTAGGGAAAGGGTTCCAATGCCTAGTAAAAAATAACGAAGTATACCATTCATAAAAAACCTCCTCAAAATGTATAATCTATAGTGTAAATCGAATGCTATTTAATTAAAAAATAAATACCATGCTATTTATTCTATAAAAAAGTCTTCTTCAAACATTTTATCAGAAATTGAATTTGAAAGGAGAAAATAGCGAACAATAAAGCTGTTTGATTTAATTGCCATTGTGGTATATTTGTTATATAAGACATATAGGTATTATTAGCGATAAGAGAGGATGAAGTCATTGAATTTAGAAGTCATTCATACGAAAAAAGCACCTGAGGCTATCGGCCCATATTCACAAGGAATGAAAGTAGGAGATTTTGTATTTACTTCTGGTCAAGTTCCCCTAAGCCCTGAAACTGGAGAAGTAGTGTGCACAGATGTAGAGGGTCAAGCAAGGCAAGCTTTAGAGAATGTAAAAAGTGTATTAGAAGCAGGGGGCAGTGATCTAGATCATGTAGTAAAGACTACGGTTTACATCCAAAACATGGATGATTTTGAAAGCATTAATGAGATATACGCCTCTTATTTTATAAATGTTTTTCCTGCAAGGTCTTGCGTAGAAGTCTCAAAACTGCCAAAAGGTGTGTTAGTAGAAATCGAAGCCATAGGGATAATAAAATAATATTTGAAAAACTATTGACATTTTGATCTAAAATGAATAAAATTAGAATAACATATAAAACATATCGAATTAGTAAGAAATAACGGAGGGGTAATATGAGTAAAATAGCGAAGAGTTTAACGGATTTAATTGGAAATACACCATTATTAGAATTATCAAATTACAACAAGAACAATGATTTAGGTGCTACTGTAATAGCAAAATTAGAGTATTTTAATCCATTAGGCAGTGTTAAAGACCGTATTGGTTATGCAATGGTTAAAGATGCAGAGGAAAGAGGTCTTTTAAAAGAAGGCTCTACAATTATTGAATCAACAAGTGGTAATACAGGTATTGCCCTTTCCTTTGTGGCTGCAGCTAGAGGATACAGAATCATTATAACTATGCCTGAAACAATGAGTATAGAAAGAAGAAATCTTTTAAAAGCCTTAGGTGCAGAAATTGTGTTAACACCAGGTGCCGATGGCATGAAAGGTGCTATTGCTAAAGCAAAAGAATTACAAGCTGAAATTCCAAACAGCTTTATACCAGAACAATTTAATAACTCTGCAAATCCAGAGATTCACAAAAAGACTACTGCAGAAGAAATCTGGAGAGACACAGAT
>CAZVEI010000148.1:0-766 GCA_964626295.1 uncultured Alkalibaculum sp. | reverse complement strand
TGTAGGAGAAGTGCTAAAAGCAAAGAAACCAAGCGTTCAAGTTATCGCAGTAGAACCAACAGATTCACCAGTACTTTCTGGCGGAAAACCAGGGGGACACAAAATCCAAGGAATCGGAGCTGGATTTATACCTGTAGTATACAATAACGATTTTATAGATGAAATCTATCAAGTAACAAATGATGAAGCATTCGAAGCATCAAGAGCAGCATCAAAGACCGAAGGTTTATTAGTAGGAATTTCATCAGGAGCAGCCCTACACGCAGCCACAGAAATAGCAAAAAGACCAGAAAATAAAGGTAAGACAATTGTAGTTATCCTACCAGATACAGGGGAAAGATATCTTTCAACAGCATTGTATCAGGAGTAAAATGTATATGGAAAAAGTCTTTAGAATCGTTGATTCTAAAGACTTTTTGTTATTTAGAAGATAATGTCTGTTGTGAGTTCTATTCTTCGTAGAAATTTATCTGTTCGTTGGGCAGTTGGACCGGAAAAACATATTAGCTGAAAGTTGAATGCTGAATGCGGAACTCTCATGTAGTCTGGAGGGTGAGACTATGGGATTGCCTCTATTACGCTACCGGCCTCCTCAAGGATGAGAAATAGAAACTGTATATAGATATACATATATCTGACATTTGAGTTCGAAGTTCTATGTAAAGGAACCATAATTAAACAGTCGTTAAAAGCATTTGCCACCAAAGGTGGCTATAGGGTTTTGCTGGCCACCTTATCACCTGACCACCTGACCACCTTATTTAGT
>CAZVEI010000147.1:0-5034 GCA_964626295.1 uncultured Alkalibaculum sp. | reverse complement strand
CAAGGGCGCACCTCCACAGATAATCTGTTGTAAATTTCCTCCAAACTGGTTTAATACAGGACCAAAATATTTTTTTCTACGGTCCATCCCAAATTTTCGCAGTAAATTACTAAACCATAATCCATATCGAAGATGCTTATCAAGTCCATGACGCCTTGCTTCTCTCCATATGTTGCTATAAATGGTCTCTAAAAACATGGGAACCATAATGCTCATATTAGGCTTAAAGAGATTCATATTCTCTACAACTCTTTTTAAACTGTCGTTAAAGCAGAGTGTGATTCCACTGTATATGCCACCTAAAATATGACAGCTACACTCATAAGTGTGATGTATTGGTAATACAGAAAGAGATACTCCCTCTGCTTTAATCACGGTCATTGATCCATATACAACAGACATAAGGTTTTTTTGATTCAACATTACGCCTTTATTGGGACCTGTAGTGCCGGATGTAAATACAATTTCACATAATTCTTCTACATCAATAGGCGTATCGAAATCACTTATATTTCCTTTTTCTTGGAGTTGCCTTCCTTGTTTTATTAACTTTTCTGTACTTAAAAACTCGTCATGATCTTCGCCGTACATTACGATCATTTGTTTTGTTTTTGAAGTCTGATCAAAATATTTTTGAACTACAGAAACATATTTTTTTGAACATATAATTGCATCTGTATCGCTTTTTTCAATTAAATAAAAAAGATCTTCTTCAGATAGTTCCTTATCTAGGGGTATTGCCACACCGATACCCTGTATTACTGCTAAATAACTAACTACCCATAAGTAGGAGTTCTCTCCAATAATCGAAAAATGAAATCCTTTCATCCCCATTTCAATTAATGAAGTTCCTAAAGCATCTACATCGTTTTGTAATCTTTCATAAGAGTACTCTAAAATCTCTTTGTCTCGTCCTATTTCTTTAAATGCAATGTGATCATTGTATTTAGTGCATGCTCTACTTAGTAATTCTCTCGTATCTCTTAGTTTTTCTGGTTTATAAAATACTCTGCTTTTCAAAGGCTTACACCTACCCTAACATTCGTATTTAGTCTTACAAAAGCCTCTTACAGATCGTAGAAGAGACTGATTTTGAACCTTTCTTGGCTAAAAGTCACAAGTTCTCTCGCTATTTCATAAACGCCAATTTTACTTAGAATGACCCCTCCTTCTCACTGTTGTAATTGTTACCATCGTTTTGTGTTTTACTTCAACTGTCGGTAAAAATGATATTTTATCATCCTCATAAGATAGAATACCTACTTATTTCAAGAATCTAAAATAGTGTATATATAAAGCCACATGAAGCAAGTTCATCCCTTGGCGACCATAGCAATTTTTTTTGCCTTGGGTTTTCTTAGCTTGCTTCTGCAAATGATTCTGAAATAAACAGCATATCTACTATGGCTTCTAGTTTTTTGTATGTATGTACAATTGAATTTCGTCTCTACTCTTTATATGTACTTATATTCCCAATTAACTTCCCTGTTAAGCGAAGATAAGAATATCTTTACCTAACTTTAACAATTACCTACTGAATTACATATTTATTTTTATTTTATCATATTTTCCCTTTTAATACTATATTTTCACACGAATTAACAAAAAGGTGTAATCAATCTGACTTATACTAATCTTAAAGAAGATAAAGATGTGCTTTAAAGTCTCTTAATTATGAAAGTTGTAGATGTCATAAGATATATTTATATAGATAGAAGGACACCATTATAGGGTGCCACTTGTAAAAAAATATGAAAAGTACATGAAGTCGGAAATGAGTATAAAAAATTCATATTTAATACATAATTAGCATCCCCAGGTTTTAGGTAGGAAGATATAGGAGGGAAATTACCTATAAAGTAATTTCCCTTCTATATCCATATCTGTAATGGTTCTTCGTTTCTTTAATTAACTTATTCACCCTCCCTTACCCCAAATTCATAACCATTTTCTATTAATATTTCTATAACTTTCTCATAGCTTTTTCCTATTATGTCACCACACTTTACCATATAACTGCTCTCTCCGTCGTCAAATTTATTTACACCAATAATGTCTACGCAATCCGTACTTTCAAATTCCTCTTCAAACCAATCTATGAATTCATGAACCATATCTCCATAGTTTTCTTTATAATATTCTTCATCTTTTCCCTTGCCTCCATAAAGACCAAATATCATTATTCCACCTATGAGTATACCGCAGGTTTTCTGTCCACCTGCTATTCCATTGCATAATCCATTAGCACTTCTAATTAGATCTTCATTAATAGCGTCTTCTTCCTCTAGAGCCATCTTAAGCATAATCTGTGTACAACAGTATCCCTGAGCTGATAATTTAAATACTCTAAAAGCGGTTTCATTAGACATAGTAAACCTCCTACAATCATTAAAAATATCCTAATAAGCTTGTACTGAAGTACTCTGCGCTACAGCCTATTTGTATATGTGTGCACAGACAACTATTTATCCTCTAGTGACTTTTCTACTTCTAAAATTTTACCCCTTGCCAAATCTTCTTCTATAAGAACCATTCCACATTTAGGGCATTTTAATAGCTCTACTTTAAAATCAGCATCTAAATAAAGAACACTGGTTGTTTCTAATTCTAATTTTTCATTGCATTTATCGCATATCCATGGAACATCTGTATTTTCAATAACTTTCATTATTATTTACCTCCACAACTTCCATCCTATGGCTATAAACGTTTGTTACTAGAATATCTACTTCGTTCATTTCATATTGAACCCAATAAGTTACATTTTCTATTCGTAACCTTGATAAATAAGATTGATTAGAAGGGTCATAAAACCTTTCCCTTTTTTCTATGGAATTTTCAATGGATTTTCTTACATCACTAAATACGATGTACATTTCTTCCATTTTATCTTGTGCTACTTCCGTAAAAGTAATATTGTACTTTCCTTCTTCATACACGATCTCTTCCCCCCAGATGTCTTTTAGTAATTTCCTTTTAACGTACATTCTATTATATTGCCTTTCTGAAAGAGTAGGCATTTTTTGCAAAGCAGATTTTTCTAGATCATCGCTAAACAATAGATCTAGTATGTGAAATGTTCTTTTTCCTTTGCTTGTAAATAAATCTTTACACATGGTGCAATATACGAGCAAATCTTCACTGCTTTCCATTATTCGATCATCGATAAAATCATTAGATTGGTCCCTATTAGCAAAATAGACTAGTCCCCCATAACCACAGCACTTTGTAAGTTCTTTGGAATACTTTAGTTCACATACTTCATTATTTAACTTAGAGACAATATTTCTTATGCTCTCTTGCATTTTTGAATGATCTCTTGCTGTACAAGGGTCGTGAATATTTAACTTAAGGGTTTGTGCAGAAGTGAAGTTTTCAGGCAATTCGTGTTGATCTACGACTTCCCACAAAGACACATAATTTATTTCATCCATATATTTTTCAAAATTGCTCATACAACTAGAGCAGGCTAGTATAAATGTTGGTTTTCCCATTTCAATCCATGCATTTTTAATTAACGAAACATTTTCTTTCATTAATTCTGTTTGGCCTGCCCAATCAGCAGGTGCACCACAACAGCCAAGCATAAGCCCTACACCCTCATCTATAGTCTCTGTCAAATACTTATATATATTTCCAATGTAATCAGGGTTTGAAGCTGGAAGCTGACAACCGGGATAAAATACATAATTACTATTTTCTTTTCCAAGTTCTTTTTTATATGTAAAAAACTTCTCACTATTACTGAATTTCATATCCTTTAATGCAAAATCATGGGCTGATTCAGGCATTTTCCCTCTTTCAACCATGCTCTTTCTTGTCTCTATTATGACTTCTTTCATATCAACGTCATAATCGCACATTTTATCGCAAAGTCCACATTCTGTGCAGGATAATATCGTTTTATTAGAATAATGAGAACCTTTGATTATTCTTTCATTATGGTTAATACTTCTTATATAAGATTTTGGAGCTATATCAAATCTCTTAAGATGAACACATTCTTTTATGCAGTCTCTGCATTGACATTTAAAACATCTTGCTGCTTCTTCTATAGCTTCATCCTTCGTTAAGATAAAGCCCTGTTTTTCCTTTTTCTCTACTTCTTCTTCATCATGAGTTTTATAGTTTAAAACAGTTCTGTAACTTCCTTCATTTTCTCTAGCTGCCGTCATAGACGTACCTTTTATATATCGCTCTACCGAAATGGCAGCTCTTCTTCCTATACTTACAGAGAAAATGATTGAATTATTTAAATCCTCGTCCATTTTTCCAACAAATACATTGCTATTTTCTACTCGAAACGTTTCTACATCAATTTGATAGGATGACATTAAATTTTTAGCTGCAATAAATACAGCATCGTACTTGCTAATTAGATTATTTAGCATAACTTCATCTACTAGAGTGTTTAGAAAAATATTTGCCTTTTTATCATTTAAAAATTCTAGCTCTTCACTTATTAATTTTGAAGTAATATATTCACCTTGAAAGCTCCATATTCTCCCGCCTACTTTGTCGTCTTTTTCATAAATATCAACGCTCACGCCTTTTTTAAGAAGGTCATAACTTGCTGTGAGCCCTTTTAGCCCACTACCTATTACAGCAACTTTTTTATTTATTGCAGGAATTTGAAATCCTTTTTTAGGCTTGCTATAACCATGATAGACTACTGATTTTTCAAGTTCTCCAATTGAAATAACCCCCCCTTTTTTATCTCTAACGCAGAGATCTTCACAAGGGTGGTCGCATATCATGCCTATTATTCTTGTTAATGGAATCCTCTTTTCCATTAACTTATATGCTTTATTAAAATTACCACTTTCAATTTCTTCAGTAAATGATTTTACGTCTAAATGAAGAGGACAGTAAGCAGTACATGCAGGTGGTGCTTCATTTATACATCTATCACCTGTTTCTAACAACTTATCAAGATCCATATTTACCTCCAAAATAAGGTGTGGGGACAATATGCCCCCATCCCTTTATTTATATCCTAAGAAAGTTTTATCTTTTGTCGTATTATGTATGAAT
>CAZVEI010000146.1:0-5036 GCA_964626295.1 uncultured Alkalibaculum sp. | reverse complement strand
TGTAGTTATTTTTCTTGAATGGGCAATAATACATATGAGGTGATAATATGGAAAAAAGTTTAAAAGGAACGAAGACAGCCGAAAATTTAATGAAAGCTTTTTCAGGTGAATCTCAAGCCAGAAACAGGTATACATTTTATGCAGAGAAGGCCCAAGAAGAAAAACAAAAGGATATCTATCAAGTATTTGACGAAACAGCTCACAATGAAAAGTATCATGCAGAACGATTTTTTAGAATGCTAAATCAAGAATATAAAGGAGAACAGATAGCTGTTTTTAATGCAGGTTACCCTGTAGAATTAGGAACTACTTTAGAAAACCTAGAAGCAGCTGCTGAGGGTGAACATGAAGAACACTCTATCCTTTATCCTACTTGGGCTAAAGAAGCTAGAGATGAAGGGCTTATACAGGTAGCTGATTTATTTGATTTAGTCGCACAAGTAGAAGTACGACATGAGCAAAGATTTAAGGAATATGCCCAAAGAGTTAAGAATAATGAGATGTATAGACAGGCAGGCACAGTCCAGTGGGTATGTTTAGAATGTGGACATATTCATGTGGGCATGGAAGCTCCTGGCGTATGTCCAATCTGCCAAAGACCTCAAGCTTCCTTTAAATTACTACAAGGATAAATACTAATTAGCATAGTTTTCGATTGAATAACAATAGGTAGAAATCACTACAAAAGCAAAATAACTTCTCTAAAAAGAAAAGAGAAGTTATTTTGCTTTTACTTTGTAGTAGATGAGCTATTTGGCATGGAACATTGAATTTGCATAATTAAAACTGTATAATAATTTGATAGAATTAATTGACTGAAAAAAAAGGACAATAAAGGAGTAGTTTATGAATTTAAATCGTGTTTTTGTTTCCATACTCACCTTATTTATAGTGGGTATTATTGGTTATTACAGCAGAAAGAAGAATATACTCAGTGAAGAGGCAGTAAACAGTTTACCAAAATTTCTATTAGATATATGCAATCCATTGTTGATTATTTCTTCTATGCAGATCCCCTTTACTCCGGATAAATTAGATGACATTAAGACCGTCTTTTTACTATCTATAATAGTTTATTTTATTTCCATCATGGGTTCACTTTTTGTGCCCAAACTATTAAGAGCAAATGCAGACAATGAGAAGGGCGTATACCAATTTATGACTATATTTTCTAATGTATCATTTGTTGGATTCCCAGTATTATTGTCTATTTATTCGAGTGAAGCCATATTTTATGGGTCCATTTTTATCATACCTTTTAATATATTACTATATACCATTGGTATTTACATGATAGCTAGTGAAAAGAAAAAGTTTAATCCAAGGATATTATTAAATCCTAATATTGTATCTGTAGTCATTGGCTTTCTCATGTTTATCTTTTCCATAAGAATTCCTACTTTTTTGTTTCAACCAATGGAGTTAGTAGGAAATATGACAACACCACTGTCCATGATTTTTATAGGTGGATCTTTATGTGGTGTAAATATGAAAGAGATGTTTAAGGAATGGCGACTATATGCAATATCTGCTATAAGGCTTTTGGTTTTGCCACTCATTGTGCTTCTCTTGTTTAGAAATTTTATCAGCGATCCCTTGCTATTAGGTGTGCCTGTAATTATTACAGGCATGCCAGTTGCTGCGAACTGTGCTATTGTTGCAAAAGAATACGGAGGGCATGCAGAATTGGCATCGTCTGGAACATTTATGAGTACTCTTTTATCGATGGTTACTATACCCTTGTTGGTGTTAATAATGTCAAATATATAATAAAAAGGAGAACACAAATGATAGTAGGTATAATAGGCGCAATGGAAAAAGAAATTATTATTTTAAGGGAAAGGATGGATATAACTAGGGTAGAAGAAAAAGCTAGTCTTACTTTTTACATAGGAAAATTAAAAGATAGGAACATCGTATTGGTTCGTTCAGGTATTGGTAAGGTAAACGCTGCCCTGTGTACACAGATCTTAATAGATATTTTTAATGTAGATGTAGTGATTAATACAGGAGTAGCTGGAGCCCTACATCCTGATTTGGATGTAGGGGATATTGTAGTGTCTACAGATTCTCTTCAACACGATATAGATGCTTCTGCCTTTGGAGACCCTAGAGGAGTGGTACCAGGCTTAAAAGAAAGTATTTTCGTAGCAGATCAAAAACTATTAGATATTATTGATGAAATCACTATAGAAGGTCATAAAATTCTTAAGGGAAGAGTGTTAACAGGTGATCAGGGAGTTGCTAGCAGTGAAATAAAACACTTCTTAGTAGAAAACTTTGAAGGATATTGCGTTGAGATGGAAGGTGGCGCTATTGCTCACGTGTGCTACTTAAATCAAATTCCCTTCCTGATCATTCGGGCAATTTCAGATAAGGCAGACGAAGAAGTAGAAATTAATTATAATGAGTTTGTAGAATTTGCAGCTAAAAATTCAAGTGATATGTTGGAAAGCATTTTAGAAAGATTGTAATATACAAATTATATTTTAGTTTTGAAAAGAGGTCCTATACATGATGCCTGTTTGGTGTGAAATCCGCTTAGATTATCTAATTGACAATTATAATGAAATTAAAAGATGCGTAAGTGAACAGGTGGAATTGATACCTGTAGTTAAGGCAGACGCCTACGGTCATGGGGCTATTCCATGTGCTAAAGCCTTAGTTGAAAATGGTGCGAAACGTTTTGCAGTAGCCCGAGTAGGTGAAGGAATCCAGCTGAGAAATGCAGGAATAAAGTGTCCTATACTCATTCTAGGTTATATTTCTAATGATGAAATAGAAGAATTACTACAATGGGATTTGACTCCTACAGTATATCATATAGATTTTGCAAGAGAGCTGTCTAAACAAACTACTAAAATGGTGAAAGTTCATATTAAATTAGATACAGGAATGGGTAGACTCGGATTTAGAGGAATAGAGGAGAGTGCTAAATCTGTAGAAGAAATTTCTACTATGGACAATTTAGTAGTAGAAGGGATTTACAGCCATTTTGCAACTTCTGATGAACAAGATAAAAGTTACAGCTTATCTCAGATGGAATTATTTGAAGAAGTACTAAAATTACTTGCTAAAAGAGGAATCGATATTCCCATTAAACATCTGTCAAATAGTGCAGCTATTATGGATTTACCTAAAAGTTATTATAATTTTGTTCGCCCGGGTATTATTCTTTACGGCATGTATCCATCTGATGAAGTAAACAAGAAAAGAATTTCTTTAAAACCAGTAAAAAGCTTTAAAACAAGTATTGCTAATATAAAAAGAATCTATCCTGGCGATAGTATAAGCTACGGTCGCAAGTATATAGCAGAAGAAGAAAGATTGATTGCCACTTTGTCTGTTGGTTATGCAGATGGTTATAGTAGGCTTCTTTCAAATTTAGGAGAAGTCCTTATTAGAGGGCAAAGAGCTAAAATAGTAGGAAGGGTATGCATGGATCAATGTATGATAGATGTTACTCATATTCCTCAGGTTAAGGTAGACGATGAAGTACTCCTTTATGGACCTGAATTGCCAATCGAAGAATTAGCAGAAAAGATGGGTACCATTAATTATGAAGTTTCTTGTATGATATCTCCTCGTGTCCCTAAATTGTATTATTGGAAAAAAGATTTCATAAATATGGATAAAAATTTATATAGTTGACCATAATACAGTTGAGAGAAAATTACATATCATTCGCTCTGTTTTCTTGTTAATTTCGGTAACGAAAGTATAACAAAATTTATAAGATATTATGAGTACTGAAAATGGTTTGGGTTTTAAGCTATACTTAATTTGGTAAACTCTCTCTCAACAAGAAAATAGAGAAAAAATAGCTTAGACACGACTCCATTCCATTTAACTTATATGAAAAATTAAGTTAGTAGGACTTGATAATATTAAATCGGAGAGTGAAAAGGGTGAATGTCAAACGAGGAGACGTTTATTATGCAGATTTAAGCCCAGTAGTAGGGTCTGAACAAGGGGGCGTAAGACCTGTGCTTGTTCTACAAAATAACGTAGGCAATAAGTATAGCCCCACAATTATTATTTCGGCTATAACATCTCAAATTAACAAATCAAAGTTACCTACCCATATAGAGATTAATGCTACTGAATTTGGTTTGAGCAAAGATTCTGTCGTTTTGTTGGAACAAATTAGGACAATTGATAAGAAGAGGCTGAGAGAAAAAATCGGTCGCTTAGACGATGAATTAATGAATCAAGTAAATGAAGCCTTACAAATTAGTTTTGGAATGGCAAATTTCTAAGAATATCTATAAATTAGCACCTTTCACTTTGAGAGGTGCTAATTGGCTGTTTACAAATATAGATTGGACGGTTAGAATGTAGAATTGACAACTACGAGTTTCAATCTACTAATGTGAAAAGTTGATGACGTTTACATTTTTGATTAAAGAGAAATTAAAGAAATGTTATGGTATAATAACCATGAATTAAATAGGAGAAAAAAGTGACCAATAATTTTAAGAGAATAAGCAAATTATTGCTAGATTATTTAGGAATATCTATCGGCTGTATGATTATGGCTGTGGCCTTTAATTCGTTCTTTGTACCAGGCAGAATTGCCCCTGGTGGATTTAGCGGTTTAGCATCAGTAATATATCATTTTACAAACTTCCCCATTGGTATTACTACTCTTGTCTTAACCATTCCATTATTTATTATTTCGATTAAAGTATTAGGTGCAAAATTTGGATTAAAAAGTTTTTATGGTACGGTCTTCTTTTCACTATGTATTGATTTCATTGTAAGATCACCTCAATTGACCGATGATTTGTTCTTAGCTTCTATTTTTGGTGGGGTCTTACTGGGAATAGGAATAGGAATTATCTTTCGATTTGGAGGCACTACAGGAGGAACAGATTTACTTGCTGCAATTATGCACCGTTATGTTAGAAAAATATCAGTATCTACATGGTTGCTTATTATTGACTGTATTGTTGTCATTATAGCAGGTATTGCATTTCAAAATATTGAAATAGCCCTATATTCTATTTTGGCGATTTACATCAATATGAGATTAA
>CAZVEI010000145.1:4337-5106 GCA_964626295.1 uncultured Alkalibaculum sp. | reverse complement strand
GACTTAAATATCTCTCCTAAACCAGCAGATAAAATATGGAAAGATGATATTTTAGTCTGTATAGGTGATAATAAAACTCTCTATTCCTTGCAAAGCTAGCCTATGCAGTATATCGAAAGTCATGAGAATAAAGCCATAAAACACTTGCAAAAGCTGAAGATGAAAAAGTATAGAGAGAGTTCGAAAGAGTACATCTTAGAAGGTTATAAAGTTATTGAAGATGCATTAGAAAGTGGCGAAAAACTTAAATGCATTTTCATATCTTATAAAAGTATAAAAAAGTATGAGAGAATTCATCAATTAGAAAGAGAAGATATTTCTATATACGAAGTAGAAGATCGTCTCTTTCAAAAGCTCACTTCTATGGAACATTCAGAAGGAATTATCGCGATTAATTCCTTTCCTGAGGCAAGAGAGTTTGTAGATTCTAATATACTAATTCTCGACCGATTACAAGATCCGGGAAATGTAGGGACCATTATTCGAACAGGGGACGCTGCAGGCTTTCAAAATATTATTTGCAGCAAAGGTACTGTAGATCTTTACAACGATAAAACCATTCGTGGGGCAATGGGGTCTTTATTTCACGTCAATGTAAAAAAAGACGCAGATCTCTTACAGGAGATAGACCTTATTCGAAAAAAAGGGTATACTGTAGTGGGCACTCAGCTAAATACAGAATACTATTATACGAATATAGAAGAAAAGAAAAAGTACGCTTTAGTCATTGGAAATGAAGCAAATGGAATTTCAAAAGAAGTATTAATTG
>CAZVEI010000145.1:0-4327 GCA_964626295.1 uncultured Alkalibaculum sp. | reverse complement strand
TGATTTACATGTCAAGATTCCTATTTATGGAAAGGCTGAGTCTTTAAACGCATCTATTGCAGCGGCAATTGTCATGTATCATATAGCTACTTTGTAGGATGAATTTGACATTTTTTGAAATTGTGGATATAATTATCGTGAAATATTGAGCCAAGCGAAGGCGAAGCTTTCGCAGTAAATATCTAACGGAACGATCAAATAGCTTGCTAATTTGATTGAGGAGTTAGATATTTACGCAAATGAAAGCATGAGCTTTCATTTGGCGAATGACGCGACTTCAGGAATTTGCTTGCAAATTACTGAAGACAAAATCTAATAAAAATAAAATAGTAAGGCAATGAAGGAGAAAAGTAAGTGGATTTCCTTTTGTTAAAGAGAGTAAGGGCATTAGCTGAAAGCACTTATAATAATAGGCCATTGAAGTTCACTCCTAAGCTTTAAGGTGGAAATAACAGTATACCTTAACGGTTAAAACCGATATATTTCAAGAGGATTCACATCAATTAGGGTGGTACCGCGGTTTACAAAAATCGTCCCTTGCACATAGCAGGAGACGATTTTTTTTGCGCGAAATAATGAGCCAAGCGGAACTTGTTTCGCTTAGTACACAAATAACGTAACAGGTAAATAGCTTGCTAATTTAATTGAGGAGTTATTTGGGTACGTAAATGAAAACTTGTTTTCATTTGGCGAGTGGCGCGACCGCAGAATAGACGAAGGAGATTTTGGGGCTTACTCTACAATAATTATAGAAAAAGGAGAGGAATAAAAAAGTGAAAGAAAAATTAGAGAGCATTCAAGCAGTTGCTTTGGATGATATCCAATCTGCAAATACTTCAAAAGAGTTAGAAGAAATTCGAGTTAAGTATTTAGGAAAAAAAGGAGAACTGACGAATATCCTAAAGGGTATGGGCAGTTTAAGTAAAGAAGAGAGACCTGTTATAGGAAAAGTTGCAAATGAAGTTCGGGAAGCTATTGAAGGCAAATTAGAAGAACAAAAATTGGCTATAAAATCTATTGAACAAAATAAAAAATTCAATCAAGAAACAGTAGATATTACCTTACCTAGCAAAAAAGAAGAATTAGGTGGATTTCATCCCCTAAATAAAGTTATTGAGGAATTATCCGACGTCTTTATTGGAATGGGCTTTACCATTGAAGAAGGTCCTGAAATTGAATGGTCAAAGTATAATTTTGATATGTTAAACGTACCAAAAGATCACTCTGCTAGAGATTTGCAAGATACTTTTTACGTAGCAGATGAAGTCGTTCTTCGTACTCAGACATCTCCCATTCAAGTTCGAACCATGTTATCACGAGAGCTCCCTATTAAGATGATTGCGCCAGGTAGAGTTTACCGAAGCGATGAAATTGACGCAACTCATTCTCCGGTTTTTCATCAGGTAGAGGGCTTAGTAATTGACAAAGGTATTACTATGAGCGATTTAAAGGGAACCTTAGATATGTTTGCTAAGATTTTATTTGGACCAGAGACCAAGACAAAATTTAGACCTCATCAATTTTATTTTACGGAGCCAAGTGCAGAAATGGATGTAACTTGTTTTATGTGCGGAGGTGAAGGATGCCGCGTTTGCTCTAATACAGGTTGGATTGAAATACTAGGTTGTGGCATGGTTCACCCTAATGTACTTAAAGATTGCAATATTGATCCAGATGAGTACAGTGGATTCGCCTTTGGTATGGGCTTAGACCGAATTGCTATGATTAAATACGGAATTTCAGATTTAAGACTGATGTTTGAAAATGACATTCGATTCTTAAAACAGTTTAAATAAGGAGAGGTTATAATGTTTACATCGTTTAATTGGTTAAATGACTTTGTTGAAATAGATAATCTTCAAATGAAAGATTTTGAAGAAAAGATGACCATGTCTGGTACAAAGGTCGAGGGAATCGAAGAGTTAGGTAAAGAGGTCACAAATGTTGTTGTAGGTAAAATCCTTTCTATTGAAAAACACCCGGATGCAGATAAACTAGTAGTGACAAAGGTAGATGTAGGGGATGAAGTGATTCAAATTGTAACAGGTGCAAACAATATTAGTGAAGGGGATTATATTCCAGTAGCTAAAGTTGGCGCAAAATTAAAAGATTTAAAAATTAAAAAATCAAAGCTTAGAGGTATCGAATCTTGTGGTATGATGTGCTCTGCAGGAGAGCTTGGTATGAATACTTCCTTACTGCATAAAGAGGATACAGATGGTATTTATATTTTAAAAGAAGAGTATCCACTTGGCTCTGATGTAAAACCTATTTTAGGTTTAGATGATAAAATCGTCGAATTTGAACTGACTGCAAACAGATCTGATTGCTTGTCCCTTATAGGAATAGCAAGAGAAGTTTCTGCAACCTTTGATCGTCATCTTGTCACTCCTATTATTGAAGTACACGAGACAGAAGAAAAAATTGAGGATTACCTAAGAATCTCAATTGAAGACGAAGAGCTTTGCCCTCGTTATGCAGCGAGAATGATCAAGGTAAATAAGATTGAGCCATCTCCAGATTGGATGCAAAGAAGGCTTTTAAACAGTGGCATTCGCCCAATCAGCAATATTGTAGATGTGACAAATTATGTCATGTTAGAAATGGGGCAACCTTTACACGCTTTTGATTACAATAAATTAAATACTGGAGAAATACTAGTTCGAAGAGCCCATAAAGGAGAAAAACTGACGACTTTAGACGGTATAGATAGAGATTTAACAGAAGACATGATCGTTATTACCAATGGAAAAGAGCCAGTAGCTATAGCAGGAGTTATGGGTGGAGCTAATTCGGATATCGATGAGAACACAAAAATGGTAGTAATTGAAGCAGCTAGCTTTAACAAGAAGAGCGTTCGATTAACTGGAAGAAAACTAGGCCTTCGAAGCGAATCTGCTAATCGCTTCGAAAAAGGTGTAGACCCTAATCTTGCAACAGCAGCTGCAGATCGAGCTGCTCAATTGCTAGAGGAAATGGGAGCTGGCACTGTTTTACAAGGAAAGGTAGATGTTTACCCTAAAAAGGCAGAGCCAATTACAATAGAGGTGGATGCTGATTGGGTCAATAAACTTGTAGGAATTCAAATACCTGTTGACAAAATGAAAGAATATTTGGATCGTTTATTCTTAAATGTAGAAGTAAGTGGAAACAAGCTTTTAGTAGAAGTCCCAACTTACCGTCAAGATTTAGAAATCAAAGAAGATATTGCAGAGGAAATCGCTCGAATATATGGCTATAATAATATTCCAAACACCATTATGAAGGGTGTAACTACAAAAGGCGGTCGAAATAAAAAGCAAGTTTTTGAACTAGAAATTCGAAATGCACTTCGTTTTAAAGGATTTTATGAGATTTTAACCACTTCATTTACAGGAATGAGTCGATTAACTGCTTTAAATATTACACCTGAAGATTCGTTGTTTAATGGCGTAAAAATAATCAATCCTTTAGGAGAAGAAAATAGCATTATGAGACCTACTCTTTTGCCAAGTATGCTTCAAGTACTTTCTCATAATTACCATAGAAGTGTTAGCGAGGCAATGTTATTTGAAATTGCAACAGTATATGGCAATATAGAGGATTTAGGCAAGCAATTGCCAAATGAGGAGAAAAAACTTTGTCTAGGAATGTATGGAGATAAAGATTTCTTTACTATAAAAGGATATGTAGAGTTGTTACTAGAAAAATTGAGAATAAATGAAGAGATTGAATATACTAGACTAAATCATCCAAGCTTCCATCCAGGTAGAGCGGCTATACTACTGATTGAAAATAAAGAAGTGGGTATTATTGGAGAGCTTCACCCAACAGTTGTAGAAAACTATGACTTGCCACAAAGAGTTTATGTATGTGAACTAAATATTGAAAGACTTTTTGATTTATCTAATGAAGAAATTGCGTTTACAGAACTTCCAAAATATCCAGAAATGACGAGAGATATGGCTTTACTTGTAAAGGAAGAGATAACAGCAAAAGAAATACAAGACATTATTAAAGTAAATGGAAAAAGCTTACTTGAGGATGTAAAAATATTTGATATCTACCGAGGAGAACAAATCCCAGAAGGTCATAAGAGCATGGCTTACTCCCTAGTATTTAGAGCGAAAGATCGTACTTTGATAGATGGTGAAGTCAACGAGATCTTCACAAAGATTACTGAAGAGATAGAAGCAAAATTAGGAGCAAAACTTAGAGAAGCGTAAAAAAAGCTGATGCGCAAGCATCAGCTTTTTTTAGTCTCTAGCATTTCTCTATGGTATTCCTCATGGATCACTCTCTAGTCCTTAGCTTCTTTTCCGCTTTCCGCATTCCGCTTTCAGCTATG
>CAZVEI010000144.1:0-5114 GCA_964626295.1 uncultured Alkalibaculum sp. | reverse complement strand
AACGTAATGGTTGCTGGGGATATAGGATGCTATACTTTGGGATTTTCAGAGCCATACAATGCTATGGACTTTAATATTTGTATGGGAGCTGCTTTTTCTGCAGGGCACGGTGCCCAAATAGCATTTGACCTTAAAAACGAAGACAAGAGAGTTGTTTCCGTATTAGGAGATTCTACTTTCTTCCACACAGGAATCAATTCTTTAATAGAGGTTTTATACAATCAAAGTAGAACTGTAAATGTTATTTTAGATAATCGAATTACAGGTATGACTGGACATCAAGAAAATCCTGGTTCTGGTCGCCATGCTGACCTTTCTGATGCACCAATGATGGATATTGAAGCTATTGTAAGAGCTCTTGGTGCAAAAAATGTAAAGACAATAGATCCAAATGACGTAACTCTTGTAAAAGAAACCTTCGATTGGGCATTAGGACTTGACGAGCCTTCTGTAATTATAACGAGATGGCCATGTGTTCTTAAAAAGCTTTCTCAACAAGATCAAAAAGAATTCCAAGATGCATTTAAAGACAAATACAAAGTAGATGCAGACCTTTGTATTGGCTGTAAAATTTGTATTAAAGCTGGTTGTCCAGCCCTTTCTTATGAGCCTGCTACGAAGAAAACGGTCATAGATCGAAACCAATGTGTTGGGTGTGGAGTTTGTGCTCAGCTTTGTACGAAACAAGAAGCCATTGTGAAGGAGGAAAGATAAATGGTTAAGAGCATACTATTAGTTGGTGTCGGTGGACAAGGAACCATTCTAGCAAGCAAACTACTGACTCAAGGCCTTATGGAAGCTGGCTATGATGTGAAAATGAGCGAAATACACGGGATGTCACAAAGAGGTGGTTCTGTTTCATCTCAAGTTCGGTATGGAGAAGAAGTGTATTCTCCAGTTATAGAAAGAGGTGGAGCGGATATCCTGGTATCTTTTGAAATAGTGGAAGCCCTAAGATGGTTAAATTACTTAAAACCCGATGGAAAGATCATAGTAAATAATTATTCCATAAAACCTATGCCTGTGGTAATGGGCAAATGCCTTTATCCTGATGGCATCTTAGACGAATTAAAAAGCAAGGTACCAACAACTGTAGTAGATGGAGGAAGTGAAGCTGTAAAATTAGGGAATTCAAAGGTAATGAATATCATCCTCTTAGGAACTATTGTTAAGAAGATGAATTTGGAATCTATTGATTGGAATCAAATCATCTCTGACAACCTAAAACCTGCATTGGTAGAACTTAATTTAAAAGCTTTAGAAGTAGGTAAAAACTTAGTTTAAAAAGAACAAAATCTAAAATGGCATCTCCTGTGGAGATGTCATTTTTCAAAAAAACGGATTTTATCCATATAAGAATGTAGCGTTGAAAGGCTAGTTATGTTAGGATAGGAGTATTAAAAAAATATGGGAGGCAGAAGATGAAACAAGATAGAATATTGATTATTGACCTTGGCAGTACGAAAAACACATACATTGCTAGAGAAATTAGAGCATTAGGTGTTTATACAGAGATTCATCCCCATGATTTGACAAGTGAGGAAGTAAAAAACTTACAAAATGTAAAGGGGATTATCCTAAATGGTGGAGTCAATAGGATAGTTGACGGCGTTGAAATAGATGCTTCGTATGCTTTATATAATGCAGGCGTTCCTGTTTTATCTGTAGACCACAAAGGGGCAAAGCCTTGGCCAGAAGCTATAGAGGAACGTCAGGTTATGATGGAGAAATTTATATTTGAAGAGTGCAATGCAGAGGAAAACTGGAATATAGACAACTTCATCCAAGAGCAGGTTCAGCTTATTAAGGAACAAGTAGGAGATAAAAAAGTTCTTCTAGCTCTATCAGGAGGAGTAGATTCTTCTGTAGTAGCAGCCCTTCTCATACGTGCAATTGGTTCTCAACTTACATGTGTCCATGTAAATCACGGACTTCTGCGTAAAGGAGAGCCTGAGCAAGTAGTTCAAGTATTTAGAGAAGAAATGGGAGCAAATTTAATCTACATCGATGCAGTTGATCGCTTCCTTGACAAATTGGCTGGTGTAGAAGACCCTGAAGAAAAGAGAAAGATTATCGGTAATGAATTCATCTACGTATTTGACGAAGAGGCCCGTAAATTACAGGGAGTAGACTTCTTAGCTCAAGGAACCATATACCCAGATATTATCGAATCAGGAACAAAGACCGTAAAAGCTGTTAAGAGCCACCACAATGTAGGAGGGCTACCTGAGGACTTACAATTTGAGTTAATTGAGCCTTTAAAGATGTTATTTAAAGATGAAGTTCGAGAATGTGGACTAGCCCTTGGACTCCCTGAGTCTATGGTATACCGTCAACCATTTCCAGGTCCAGGACTAGGCGTTCGTTGTCTAGGTGCTATAACAAGAGATCGATTAGGAGCTGTTCGGGAATCAGATGCTATTTTACGAGAAGAATTTAAGAAGGCAGGCCTTGAAGGTAAAGTATGGCAGTATTTTACAGTGGTTCCTGATTTTAAATCTGTAGGCGTAAAAAATCACAATAGAAGCGTTGAGTGGCCAGTTATCATCCGTGCAGTAAACACTGTAGATGCTATGACTGCAACGATTGAAAAAGTACCCTATGAAATTTTTGAAACAGTAACAGAAAGAATTACACACGAAGTACCGGGAATCAATCGAGTGCTATACGATTTGACTCCAAAACCAACAGGAACCATTGAGTGGGAGTAAAAAATTAAAACTTAAAAACAAATATTAAAAGGTGGCTGAAATTATTTCATGCCATCTTTTAATTTGATAAAAGCGGAAAGTGGAACGTTAAATGAAACGCAGAATTAAATCAAGTTTCAAAGGCCCCATTGTTCAGCTATCGTTCAACTACTGCTCAATCACTGTTAAATTAAGATTCTTGTAAGAAGTCTGTAATAAGTATTTAAAATTAATGTAGTATACTTGATTATACAAAGAGGAGGGGAAGTATGAGTGTTCTTGAAGTAAATAATGTTTATAAATCATTAGGAAAAAGAGAAGTCATCAAAGGGATTAACTTTTCTGTAGAAGAAGGAGAAATCTTTGGCTTTTTAGGACCAAATGGAGCAGGAAAGACTACGACTATAAAAATGATCGTAGGGCTTATTCATCCAGACAAAGGCAGTATTTCTATTGATGGGGCTGATATTTTAAAAGATGGCAATAAAGCTAGAGCTAAGCTAGGTGCAGTGGTAGAAAATCCAGAAATGTATAATTATTTGTCAGGTATGGCGAATTTAAAGATGATTGCCGAAGTCAGAAAAATACCAAAGCAAGATATATTAGACATTGTAGAACTAGTAGATTTATCAAGACGAATAGACGATAAGGTAGGCAAATACTCTTTAGGAATGAAACAAAGACTAGGTTTAGCCTGTGCCCTTTTAGGAAAACCAAAACTACTTATTTTAGATGAACCTACTAATGGATTAGATCCATCTGGAATCATCGACTTTCGAAACATCGTAAAAAATGCTGTAAAAGAACTACAAACCTCTGTGTTTATTTCTTCCCATATACTCAGCGAGGTACAACAACTGTGTACAAGAGTAGCTTTTATCAATCATGGAGAAATCAAAGGTATGGAAAGCTTAGTTGATGGAAATATCCAACAGGGATACGAACGAATTGTAATTGTAGCAAGTCCAGTAAATTCTATAAGAAGTGTATTAGAGAGTATTGAGGGAATTTCAAATGTAGTACAAAATGGTGGGGAGTACAGTGTTGTAATAGAAAAGGGAAGCACTCCAAAAGTCATCAGAGCCTTGGTGCAGCAAAATGTGGACATATACCAAGTATACCAAAAACAAAATAGTTTAGAACAAAGGTATATGGAATTAGTAGAAGGGGGGAGATAATATGGCTATTCTTATACGACAAGAGCTGTATAAACTATTTAAGCGAAAAAAGACCTTAGTTGTCATCATTGGGTTTATCTTATTGACTGTATTTTTGTGTTACGGCATTAAGCAAAGTGCTTATTACACGGAACAATATAGTAAGCCAGAATTTCAAATTGACAATCTAGAAAGTAATATTGCCTATTTAGAGACGGATATGAACAATATTCCAGAGGAAATAAAAAACAATGAGGATGAAGTGAAACTGTATCAGGATCGAATCCGCAGTGAAATCAAAATGATGGAAGAAGAACTAGAGCTATTAAACAAAGGGGTAAATGAAAATTTATCTTGGGAAGAAATATTAAAACAAAATATCTTAGAACAAGAAAAGATGATTAAAGAAAATAAAATACTTTATTCGTCTGGAGATCTAGCTTCCATGAAATTGGAATTAGAAGAATTAAAGTACTTACAAGATAAAGAAATCAAGCCACAAGAACATTATGATTTTAATGCCTTTATTTATATTAATGAATTGATTCTACAGCTTGGTCAAGTATTTTTAGCAATTGGAATTGCCGTCTTTGCAGCAGATATAGTTTCAGGAGAGTGGACGCCACCGACTATGAAACTCCTCTTAGCTCAGCCTGTATCTAGAGGAAAAATTCTTTTATCTAAATTTCTTGCCATTGTAATTGCTGCAGTAGGATTGATTCTACTAATTGAGCTTTTGTCTTTTATCTTAGTTGGTTTCTTATTTGGTTTTGGAGATATAAATTATCCAGTGGCTATTGGGAAGGCTTTTGAGTGGGATCTCTCTATACTTCTAGAAGATGGCTCCCATCCATTGGGATTAATTGATAAAAGCTGGAACATTGTCCCCGTTTGGCAATATACTCTCATGTTATTTGGATACCAAGGCTTATTTATTTTAGCAGTCACATCTTTTGTCTTTATGATATCTTCTATTGTAAAGAGCAGCATGGTCTCTATGGGAACAAGTGTAGTATCTCTCATTGGGGCTACCATTATATTTCAGTTATCAAGTTTTTATGGCTTATCTAACAAATACTCGTATAGCTTAACTGGTTAAAGCAAGTCACTTATAATGGAGAGAGTCCTGGTTCAAGTCCAGGTGCGAGTACCACCGACCATCTTATAATAGGTCGGAACATTTTTTGTCCCTCTCCTGAGCATGAGGCTAAACTACTCACCCCTTTCTAGTGAAGGGAAGGACAAGAGTGTTTAATTTTATATTTAT
>CAZVEI010000143.1:0-5119 GCA_964626295.1 uncultured Alkalibaculum sp. | reverse complement strand
CTCAGCAAGTTTTTTTGCTCGTCTTTCCTTCTTTTGCACTAATTTTTTTTCATTAATTTCCTTACGCTTTTCCGCTGCTTCTGGATCAGAATTTAATAAATTATTTAAAATTGACATCTCTACCCCCATTAAATATCTTTCATATAGTTTTTGGCCATCTTTAGGAACTTATCGAATTTCTTTTGGTCTTCTTTTGCGAGTTTACCTTTCATATCTAGAATTAATCGAGCTACTTCTTCATTAGAAGCGGTTTTTTTAAATTCGGTAATCTTCTCTATTGAATCATTCAGTTGATTACCGTACTTCTTATCCAGCTCTTTTAATTTTTTATCTACTTTATCTTTGCCGATGGTTTTTTTCAGTTCTTCAACTTTTTTCTCATATAAGGCCTCATCGTTTTGTTTTAAATCGTCAACTTTTTTGATCATATCTATTACATCTTTATCTTTGATATGAATCCCTCCCATTTATAAGTTCTCAATAGTATTCTATGTCCTTGTTTTTAAATTGTGCTTTATTTTTTCACACTTTCTTGTTCCTCGGCGTAATATGAACTAAGCAATACCAATATTATTAATTTAGGAGGTAAATAAATGTCTTGTTTTTGTAGAGATAACTGTGATAGCTCAACACTGTTAATGTTTTTCTTGTTATTAGTTGTACTGTTTGACGACTTTGGTATATGCGGAGATAATAACGAAACATTGTTGTTCTTCTTCTTATTGCTAGTAATCTTGTTTACAAAATAGTACACGACGCAAGTAAACACATACTAAAAATTGCATAAGATGTTCCTATATGGAATATACACCATAGGGAAATAAGAATTTAGGGGAATGGCTAATGCCATTTCCTATATATAATAGGGAGGTAATTATGGGCTTTTTAGACGGTATATTTGATGATGATAATACTTTATTGATTATCGTAATTATTCTTGCAGTTTGTTTTTTTCTTAGTAAAGATGATGGTTGTGGTGACAATATTTTTGATAAATTTAATTTAGGAGACAATTGGCTATTGATCTTAATCGTAATATTATGCCTATGTGGAGACGGATTTGATATTTTCTAGAATCCGTGAATCAATCGAGGAGATTCTGATGGCAAATTAATGTAATAAAGGTTCATCTTTTTGATTCATTTGGGGCCTCTGCTCCATCTACTTGGTACATAATCTCCAAATGAATCAATAGAATACCTTAATCAAGCTAGGTCTAGATGCAGCTCATAAAGCATAGATTATAGTAAATAAACTTGGAGTGTTGTATATGAATGATAATGAATTGTATGAATGGGGACCAAAAGGCCACACCCACCTTCCACTACATAGAAAGGCCTTTCCTTTAGACGATATGAACCAAGAACCAATAGAGCATCAAGTTGTCAATACGGACTTTGAAGCAAGCTATAGTGATGATACTGGAGGCGTCATTCAAGCTGTAGAAACTCTTGACCCTTATCTTCATCCCAAGAATCAAATTCTCTTAAAAGCTTTAATTAAGCTAAATAGCATAAAACACGATATAGGCTCTCTAACAAAGATTCAAAAAGAACCTTCTATTAATACAGTAAGCGTTAAGCCGATGACGATTAAGCAAGGCTTAGAGATCGCTCAAGAAATGTCCCCTTACTTGTCATCAAGTGCCAATCGACAAGTCAACAATGCCATTTCAAGGCTCTATACAGTGGATAAAATAAAAAATAGCATCCATGGCGTTAAGACTGCACAGTCACCAGAAATCAAGGCAGAATACCTATTAGATAATCTCAAACTATTTATGCCAAAGGAAAAATACACAAAGGTCAAGCAAACCGTCAACATACTCAAATTGATTCAAAGCACAGCAGAGATTTCTCGTGTTGACGAATTTGTAGAAGATACTATCAATATAAATGAAGACGCAGAATTCAATTCTACTGAAAACGAAAATCAAGAAAATAAAAACCATTGGCTCGGCAACATGCCTCGCAAACAAAAGACAGAGTAAATGTCATTTACTCTGTCTTTTCCTTTAGGTATTCCTTTATTCTTGATCTAAAAAAATTTCATCCAACAGCCCCATTATTTCTTCTTTTCCTCTTTTTGTAGTAGAAGAAAATAGTATAAGGTCTTCAGGGTCTTCTAAGCCAAATGCTTCGACGATTTGTTTTATATTTTTTCGGTAGTCGTTATTTTTTACCTTATCTATTTTCGTTGCCACGACTAAAGGAGTGATATCCATTTTTTTAAGCCAATTGTGAACTTCTACATCATCAGCAGTAGGATTATGGCGAAAATCGATTAATTGTATGACGATTGTTAGATTGTCCCGCTTCTTTATATACTCTTCAATCATCCTTTTAAAATCTTTTCTTTCCTCTCTAGATACTTTAGCGTATCCATAGCCTGGCATGTCAACAAAGCAAAAAAGATCTTCTACATTATAAAAATTAATGGTTCTCGTTTTTCCAGGCTGGGAGCTCGTTCTAGCTAGGGCTTTTCTGTTGATTAGGGTGTTGATAAACGAAGATTTACCCACATTTGACCTACCCAGAAGTAAAACTTCTGGAAGGTCATGCTGTGGATAATGTTTTGCATTTACTGCACTAATAATTATATGAACATTATTGATTTTCATTATAAATCACCGTGAAATACTAATTGAATAACCTCTTCCATATTGCTCACAGCAGAAATATGAAGTTCTTTTTTAATATTCTCTGGTATTTCATCTAAATCCTTCTCATTTTCCTTAGGAATGATGATATTTCGAATATTTGCTCGGTGAGCTGCTAGAAGTTTTTCTTTTACTCCACCAATTGGCAATACTCTTCCTCTAAGGGTAATTTCTCCAGTCATAGCTAAATTTTGACTTACTGGCATTTTGGTAAACATAGATATTAAAGCAGTAGTCATACTGATTCCTGCAGAAGGTCCATCTTTAGGTATAGCTCCTTCTGGAACGTGAAGGTGAATATCCAATTCTTTATAGAAGTTTTCATCGATGCCTAGGTCCTTTGCTTTAGAACGGATGTAACTAATTCCTGCTAAAGCAGATTCTTTCATTACATCCCCTAATTGTCCAGTTAATTCAATTTTTCCTTTTCCGGGCATTGAAATAGCTTCAATTTGTAATGTTTCTCCACCTACAGATGTCCAAGCCAAACCATTGACTAAACCAATTTCTTTTTTGTCTTCAATAATATCGTAGAAATATTTTCGCTGTCCTAAGAATTTCTCTAAGTTTTTATTATTTACCGTAACAGATTTTTTATCATCTTCTACGATTATTCTAGCTACTACTCTACAAATACGAGCGATCAATCTTTCTAAGCTACGAACTCCAGATTCCCTAGAGTAGTGGTTGATCACTTCCATTAGTGTTTCTTCAGAAATCTTAATATTGCTCTTCTTTAATCCATTCATTTCGATTTGTTTTGGCATAAGGTACTTTTTAACGATTTCTAATTTTTCTTGGGCCATATAACCAGATAACTCGATGATTTCCATACGGTCTAATAGTGGAGCTGGTATTGTGCTTATGCTATTAGCTGTTGTAATGAACATCACTTTCGATAAATCAAATGGAAGTTCTAGGTAGTTGTCCGTAAATGTAGTATTTTGCTCTGGATCAAGAACCTCTAATAGCGCAGATGCTGGGTCTCCTCTAAAGTCCTGATTCATTTTGTCTATTTCATCTAAAAGGAATAATGGATTTTTACTTCCAGCTTGTTTGATATTGTAAATAATTCTTCCTGGAATAGCGCCTACATAAGTACGGCGATGTCCTCGAATTTCCGCTTCGTCTCTCATACCGCCTAGAGACATTCGGACATATTTGCGACCAGTAGCACGGGCTATAGATTTTGCTATAGAAGTTTTCCCTACACCGGGAGGTCCTACTAAGCATAAAATAGGTGCCTTTAAAGAATTGGATAGTTTTGCTACTGCTAAATATTCTAGAATTCTTTCTTTTACTTTATCTAAAGCATAATGGTCTTCATCTAAAATCTTTCTAGCTTCTTTTAACTCGATGAATTCTTCTGTTAGTGTATTCCATGGTAAATCTAAAATCCACTCAATATAAGTTTGAATCACTCCGGCTTCACTTGTTCCTGATGGAACTTTGCTTAACCTTGAGATTTCTTTTTCTACTTTTTCTTTGATTTCTTCATCTAAATCGAATTTAGATAATTTTTCTTTATACTCTTCAATAATATTAGAAGTAGAGCCATCCCCAAGCTCCTCTTGGATAACGCGCATTTGCTCTCTTAAGTAGTATTCCTTTTGCTGCTTATCCATTTGGTCTTTTACTTTGTCATCGATATCCTTTTCGATTTCAAGAAGTTCTAATTCCTTTACTAATACCTCATATATTTTGTATACACGAGTTTTTGTATCTATTTCTTGCAGTAAATCTTGGCTTTCCTCAACATCTAAAAGCAAGTTTGCCCCAATGACATCTAGTAGTTGGTCTGTATTCTTAATAGAATCCATAGCCAATATAATATCTGGTGAAGATTTCTTCGTCAGCCCTAAGTAGCTTATAAAGGATTGTTTCGTCATGCGAAGTAATGCTTTTGACTCTTTATCTTTTAAGTCCTCTCCTTGGATCTTCTCAACTCGAACTTTAAAGAAGTCTTCTTGCTCAATATATTCTGTGATTAGTGCTCTACTTTCGATTTCCACCAAAACTCGAATAACATTTCCTGGCATCTTTAAAAGTTGTTTTACCACGGCTAAAGTACCTACTGCGTACAAATCTTCTAGTTGGGGGTCATCTGCATCTGCATTTTTTTGGCATACTAATATGACATTTTGATCGTCAGCCATAGCCTCTTCTAATGCATTTATAGATTTTGTTCGCCCTACATCAAAGTGCAAGACCATTCCTGGAAATACACTTAATCCCCTTAATGGAATTAAGGGGTATTCTTTATCTTTAAAAATTTCACTGCGTTCCTCTGTATAATTAATGGTATCGTCCAAACCCTAAGTCCTCCTTAATAAAAACAGTCTATTCGCTTATCATTATATCATTTTAACTATCTTATTCAATTATTACAACAAAAAAAGTGAGAATACTGTCACTTCACTTTTAGCAGCTAGTCCATAGCCGCTTATTGACTCTAGAGGA
>CAZVEI010000142.1:0-5122 GCA_964626295.1 uncultured Alkalibaculum sp. | reverse complement strand
CTTCTACTTTAAGCTCGTAAGCATCTGCAATAGCTTTTGCATGCCTTTTTATCGCGTCATGGACAGTTTTTCTTACACTTGAGTCAAAGTATCTCATAGTAATGTCAAGGTCGGTGTACTTTGCAATAATATTTGCTTTTGTTCCACCTGAAAATTTTCCAACAGAGACGATAATGGGCTCCTGAGCGTCGGTTTTTTTAGTGACGATTCCTTGAAGGTCCGTAACAAAAACACATGCAGGATGAATCGTGTCCTTTGCTAGATGGGGGGTAGACCCGTGACCAGACACTCCTTCAAATCGAACATAAATCGTATCGCAGCCTGCCATTTTATACCCTGGTTTTAGGTTTACGTATCCTGTTTTAAGTATTGGCATTCCATGCATACCTAAGCAAGCATCTACTCCTTCCATGCCTCCTGCCTCTATTATCTTTTTTGCACCTGAGAATGTTTCTTCACCTTCTTGAAAAAAGAATCTGACCTCACCAGATATTTCGTCCTTCATTTGAGATAAGATTTTTGCAGCTCCTAGAAGCATGGCAGCATGAGCATCGTGACCGCATGCATGCATTACGCCAGGATTTTTTGATGAAAATTTTTCACCTGATTGCTCTATTATAGGAAGCGCATCTATGTCTCCTCTTAAAGCTACAGTTTTTCCATTTTTACTACCCTTTAATATAGCGATTAAAGAAGCATTACCTGCTTTTTTATAAGAAATTTGAAGTTTATCTAGTTCTTCCATAATTCTTTTCTGAGTTCTAAATTCCTGTCCACTGAGTTCAGGATTTTCATGTAGATCTCTTCTAAAACTTATAATATAATCTTCAATGGATTTTGCCTTATCTAATATATTTGACATTTTATACATTCCTTCTTTCTTTTTACATATGTTCTAATTTTATTATAAAGTTTACCTTCCGTTCTAGAATACTTCATATACTTAAAATCACCTCGCCTATAGGCGAGGTGTATAACATAGCTATTTTTTGTAGAAGCTTATCTCCTTTAGCGTGCCCTAAGGTATCATTGACGATCTTTAGGCCATTTACATCTCCTATTATATTTTATAGAAGTTATAAATTTTATCAATGTTTTTATGTAAAATTATAATAAATTTGCATAAAAAAAGATGGACCCCTTATTAATTGTCGATCCATCTTCTAAAATACATTTTGTACTTATAATTTTATTATTATGTTGACTTTGTTTCTTTTGTTGAATTAATTTTTGTATTATCTTGTAATTGTATTTGCTCATGATTTTGTTTCTCTTCTTTTTTTACCGTGTTTATTTCAGAAGCATTAATGACTTTGTCAACTCTAGGGAATTCGATCTCATGTTCGACTTTAATCATGATGAGTTTATCATCTTTTACAAGCAAAGTATCGCCAACTGGAACGACGATATCGTTATCCTTACGTTGTACCATAATAATGAGACGATTATGTGGCAATTCTAAATTTTTAATGTACCGATTTGCCCACTTGTGCCCACTTGGAATAGTGAATTCAATAAGGTCTTGACCGCTTTCATCAAAGTGTACTTCACCACCTAAGATAATTAAGTCGTTTTCTTGGATAACAGTATGGCCTCTAGGAACAATTGTTTTTCCATTGCGTTCAATTTTTGCAACGATAAAATCAAATGTCAGGTTTAAATCTTTTATTTGAGTGCCAATTAGACTACTACCTGGGCGAATTTTAGTTTGTAAAAATCCAATTTCTGCTTTCGTTTGATAGTAATTAAAGGTCTGTAATACTGTATCATTTGGGTCAAGCATATCCCATTTTTTTGCCGCTAGAGGCATTAAGGAACCTTGAACTAGGGCGGAGAGGACACAAATACCAAATACAATGTGGTAAATATCCATGGAGATCAACGTATCGCTATTGACAGCCATAATGGCAAAGGCAATGGCAGCAGCACCACGAACACCTGCTAATGAAACCATCTTTAACTGATTTGCTTTAAGGCGAAATGGCAACATAAGTCCATAAACGGACAGTGGTCGGGCAATGATGGTCATAAACAACATAATGGCAAGGGCCAATGGAAATGTCTTAATGAATGAAGAGAAGGTAGACAATAAGCCTAAGATGAAAAATAAACCTATCTGCATAATCTCAGTAAAGCCATCAAAGAAAAAGACGATATCGCGTTTGCCTCTAAATTCCATATTGCCAAGGTAAATACCTAGAATATACAAGGCTAGGTAACCATTGCCACCGATAAGACTTGTAGCACCGTAAGTAATAAGCATAGCAGAAGCCATAAAGACGGCATAGAGTCCATCTGCACCAAGGCGAAGGTTTTGAAGTAATTTCCCTATAAAAAATGCAAAGGCAAAACCCATAACAATGCCTAAAGCTATCTGAGATAAAATCAGAATGGGAATGGAGACTTTTGAGCCCATAATTATGGATAGGAATACCATAGTCATGGTATAAGCCGCCGGGTCATTTGAACCGCTTTCAAGTTCTAGTAGTGGGGCTGTATTGTGTTTTAAGTTTAGATTTTTAGAGCGCAAAATATTTGAAACGCTGGCATAATCCGTTGAACCTACAATAGAGCCAATGAGCATACCTTCTAGTAATTTAAAACCTAAAACGTAGTGACAAAATAAGCCTGTGACTAAGGCTGTAACAACAACACCTAAAGAACTAAGTACAATGGCTTCTTTTGCAACAGGCTTAGCCATATTCCAATTGGTGCCAAAGCCACCGTAAAACATGATCACCATGAGGGCAACAGTAGCAAAGTTATCCGCAAATTCGAAATCCTCAAATTCTAGACCTAACAAACCAAAAGCCATACCAAGGGCAATAAACAATAATAGAGCAGGTATCCCATATTTATTCGAAAAGCGAATGGCAAAAAGCGCAAGGATAAAAATTAAACCGATAAATAAATAATGCATACATACTCCTTTCTGATTAGAAAATTATTGAAAAAGTATCTGAAGAGACTATAGATTCTATCTGGGTGTTTAGATAATTTTAATTTTATCTCAGTCTTTATTCTATCATAAACTCTAAAAAGGTCCAAATATTCTTATGGGTTTTCTTAGCTTATACAAGTACAAATCTGCTTTTATGGCGTAATTTATGGAATGAAAATAAGACAAGCTGAATAAATATGAGCAGGGGGTGGAATCGTTGGACGAAAAAGAATTAATTAGAGAATATTTTAAAGAAGTAGATAAGAGAAACGATTTAGAGGAAAAGAAAGCTGCTGAAAAAGCAAAAAGGGAAAAAGCGAGGAAAAAGAAGGAAGTGATTATTAAATCCATCTTTTCAGTAGCAATAGGATTAATGCTCCTTTATTTAATTAAAATAATGAGTGATTTATTTAGTCAATTTTTACTGTAAATCCAATAAAAATGTAAAGTTAAAAGTGTAATTGAAAAGTTAAATACCTCGCCTCTAGACGAGGTATTGCTCTATCGTAGAAGAGTTCTACATTTTATAAGGTTCTTATTTCTAATACTAATCCAATGTAGGGGTCACCATTGGTGACCTAAAGAGTTTTACTTAAAACATATAACATAGAACTTAGAACTAAAGCGCTGTGCCTTTTCTTGGTACAAATAATCTACTCATATCTACGCCTTCGTGCTCTAACAGTTTTATTTTTTTTTCAATTCCACCTGCATAACCAGTTAAACTTCCATTTGTACCAATCACACGATGGCAAGGAATAATAATCGATATGGGATTGTGGCCTACAGCGCCACCTACTGCCTGGGCAGACATGTTATCCTTTCCCATACGTCTTGCAACTTCTTTTGCAATATTACCGTAGGTTGTCAGCTCACCATAAGGTATTTCAGTAAGAATTTTCCATACTGCCTGTCTAAACTCACCGCCTATAGGAGCAAGAGGTAATCTAGACAACCTTGGTTTCTTACCTGCAAAATAATCATCTAACCATGCCATGCTTTCTTGAAGTACTGAAATGTCACCTTTTTCAATAATCTCTTTTGGCATTGTGTTTCCAATATATTTCTGCTCATCAATCCATAGACCGATAATATTATTTTCATCACTTCCAAGTAATATATCCCCAAGGGGAGATTTGTAATTTACCGAGTAGTACATTTTTCCTCCTGTTATTTTACCTTTATTGTAATAGAGTACAATAATTATACTATTAAAAAACATAAAAATAAAGGAGGTTCTATTGTGATACATTGGAAGCTAATAGGACTATTGTAGCAGGAGTGAGTTGAGGATTATTCAAATAGTAATTATGTGGATTAATTCGCTACAATAGTTTATTTTTCATTATTTCTTAACACTTTTAGTTCTTCCTTTATTAATCTTTTTTCATTTTAACTGTCCATTTACGTAGTGCGGTGTTGAGAGTCTAATCATCGGTTTGAAGGGCTTCTGGATTTCATTGTTTTCCATATTTAAGTCAATTTTTGAAATATATATTTGTTTTTCTTTTAGTTTCATTATATCTGCAAAATATCTGCAAAATAAAAACTATCCTTTTTGTTTTGTAGATCATCTTTATCAACGATAACAGATCCGTTGTCGTAATAATTTACTCGAACAATTTCATTTCCTTCTATATCAATAAACCGAATATGGTCATATATCGTTTTTCTGTTTGCAAATGCAACCCATTGTTTTTCAACTTCTGAATAATCGCCGTCTCCATTATCATTCAGCCGAAAGCAGTCAGCTACATACAACAAATCGCCAGATACTCTGCTAAATCTAGTTGCAATAATGGTATTCTCAGTCTCAAGCAAAATTTGATTTCTATTTAGTATCTCATTTCTTTTAGATTCATTTAATTTATATTGAACGTAAGATATAATAGATAGTGTAAATACACTTAGTATTAAGAATATAATTACTGCATATTTAATAAATGTTTTCTTCTGTTTTGAAATAACATCCATTAAATAAATTGATCCCTCTTTAATATTTCCTACCAAGCCTTCTGTACACCTCTGGATCCTATCTTTAGCCCGCGGTTGATGAGCAGGCACTTAAGTTTAACAGAGTCAACTTCGAACGGACCCAACTTATATCTTTCCATTGTCTGCTCCTTTAAAGAACGGACAGCGTTTATGCAGACATTCCTTATTTTTTTCAAAAAAGGTGCA
>CAZVEI010000141.1:0-5184 GCA_964626295.1 uncultured Alkalibaculum sp. | reverse complement strand
TCTGGAGTATATCTTGTACCGTAAATCGTGTTGTTTGTAGTAATGTGAAAATAATCAACATCCTGTGGGAATGTTGCAGGATCTAACTTTGGAATGTGTGAATAATTGTCTTCTTTAGAGCTCGCGATGACAATGGATTCTCCAAATTTATTTGCTTCTTTTGCCGCTTTTGAAGCCCAAGAGCCTGTGTCTACATAGGAAGCTCTTTTATATTTTGTAAATAAATTAAGGGGAATCATTGCAAATTGAGTAGATGCACCACCCTGAAGAAATAATACTTTGTAATGATCAGGTATATTCATTAAAGAACGCAAGTGCTTCTCTGCATCTGATATGATGGATTCATATACTTTCGAACGATGGCTCATCTCCATTACAGACATTCCTGAATTTTCGTAGTTCAACATTTCTTTTGCTGCTATAGATAGAACTTCTTCTGGTAAGACGGATGGGCCTGCAGAAAAGTTAAAAACTCTATCATTGGTCATATGATCTCCTCCAATAGTTGAATTTTGCTACAGATTGATATCCCTATATTTTAAATTATTTCATAGATATTATCAAGTTACTTTGTTATATATTTGTTTTAAGGTATAATTAATAGGTGGTCAGGTGGTCAGCAAAACCTAATTGGTTGGTCGGTTGGTTTGTTGGATGGGAAATATGCGACTTACGTCGCAATGAACAATGAATAATGAGCAATAATAAGAAACTGAATAAAACTCGCATATTTGTACTGTTCATATTCATTTTTCAATGTTTATTGAAAGTTTTGAGCTACTAACAATTGTTCAACTATTGTTAGTATAAAGGGGGGTAATAAAGATGTTATCAGTTAAAAATGTTAAAAAATCCTTCAATGGGGGGAAGACTTTTGCTGTGGACGATATCAGTTTTGACGTTCATTCCTCGGAGATTTTTGGTTTTTTAGGGCCAAATGGAGCTGGAAAGACGACGACAATTAAGATGATTACTGGGCTTTTGCAATTAGATAGTGGTAGTATTGAAATCAACGGAGTGGACATTAAAAAGAATCCTATAGAGGCTAAAAGACAGTTTAGTTTTGTACCCGATAGTCCAGAGGTTTTTGATAAGCTAAAGGGAATAGAGTATCTGAATTTTATAGGAGATGTGTATGGCGTAGAGCTAAAAGACCGAAAAGAACGGATTGAAAAGTATACTGCTCTTTTTGAACTAAAGGATGCCCTAAACGACCCAATGATGAGCTACTCTCATGGAATGAAACAGAAAATTGTCTTAATAGGAGCTCTCCTTCACGAACCTGAAATATTTATTTTAGATGAGCCTATGATAGGGTTAGACCCTAAGTCTTCTTTTCACTTAAAGGAAATTATGAATGAACACTGTCAAAAGGGGAAAAGCGTGTTTTTCTCAACTCATGTACTAGAGGTAGCTGAAAAAATTTGTCATAGAGTTGCAATCATCAACAAGGGTAAAATCATTGCACAAGGCACCATAGAAGAGCTAAAGCAGATGACAAAAAACAATGAAAGTCTAGAGAATATATTTTTGGAGTTGACAGAAGAATGAGACAGATTGCGAAGTTAGTGAAGATTTTTTTGATTTCATCTTTTAACTTGTTATCCATAAAATATAGTATTAGGCAAAACAAGAAGAATATGTGGATGCCTATTATATTGGTGTTGGCTTTTGCTTCCCTTATACCAACTTATATTATGTATATTCAACTCATAAAGAATGTATACATACAGCTATTTGCCTTAGGGCAAGGAAGTTCTCTATTTACACTAGCCATTATACCTATTGCACTTATCATCTTTGTCTTTGGTTTATCCTATGTATTGTCTAGCTTTTACTTTTCTAATGATATGGAAAAGCTTATTCCAATGCCCATAAGAGAAGGCGATATGATCATAGCAAAATTTATTACTATGGTGATTTACAATTATCTTATTGTAATTCTCATATTGCTTCCTGTATTGGTTATAGGATTTGAAGATTTTGGTGGAATACTCTATATTCTTTATAGTTTGTTGACCATATTGCTTTTACCTGTTATTCCCCTTGGCATTGGCACCATGATCATAATGGTACTTATGAAATGGACGAATATTCAAGGCAGAAAAGATTTACTTAGAAATCTGTCTATGTTCTTCGTCTTGTTTATTATCCTTGCATTGCAAACGGTACTTAATAATGTTCTAACTTCTATAGAACCAGGCAAAGAGGGCGAGTTTTTAAGTGGGCTATTACAAAGAAGTGATGGGATTATGGTTTGGTTAGGAAGAATTTATCCACCTGCTATATGGTTTAGCAAAAGCCTATCAAATGCCCACAATCTATCTGGTCTTATTTATTCTTTGCTTAATATAGTGTTAGGGGTAGGGATAATTTGTTTAATAGGTCAAATAGGTAGCAAAATTTATCTTAAGGCCTTGTTAGAAAAGAGTGATTTTAAGAAGATACAAAAAAAGATTCAATTGAATTTAGCTGTAAAAGGCAGAACTCCTGTTATTGCAATTTTTCTTAACGACGTAAAACTAGTCTTAAGAACCCCTATTTTCTTGTTTAATTGTGTGAGCATTTCTTTTATTTTGCCTATATTAGTTGTAGTAATGCCTTTAATATCTGGAGGAGACGACTTAGATTTTAGTGAGCTGTACTTTCAGTTTAAAGAATATTTTCCCTTAATATTGATTGCCTTTTTTGCATTTATTGCAACAGCAAATCCTACAGCTTCTACCACCTACTCTAGAGAGGGGAAAGCATACTGGATTAATGGAGTGATTCCTGTAGACCCTCAGAGTACGTTTATAGGCAGAATGCTACAGCCTATGTTATTGGAATGGATCTCTATACTTCTTATGTTAGTTTCCCTAAGATTTGTCTTGCCCCTTAGTATAGGCCATATGCTTATCAGCGGAGCAATAGGCTTGCTTGTGAGCTTGCCTATATGTGCAGTAGGGGTGTTCATCGACAGACTGCACCCTAAGCTAGATTGGGATGAACCACAAAGGGCTGTAAAGCAAAACGTTAATGTTCTTTTGAATATGTTAATAGGAATGGGCTATATTTTGTTATTAGGTTACATATCTATAAAGATGATGGAATATGAAGTAGAAGTAAGCCTAATATATAGCTTAATATCCTTTGTTTCTATTGGGGCGGCAGCTGGAGTGTTCTGGGCCTTTTGCAAATTAGATAAAATATATTAGCAGTTAGGAGAATTATGGAACAAATCACAAATAAGAGTTATAAAAAGGGCCTTTGGCTGTTCCTGATTTTATTTATAGCATTTATAGCATTAAATATATTAATTGGGACATATCTTTACCCTTTGGCATTGTATCATGAAGTAATAGATATACTGATTCCCTGTTCAATATATTTACTTGTGACGAAAAAACCGATTTTATCCACTTTAAAGCTCGATAAAAAGATAAATAGAAAAAGCGTCCTCATTGTCTTTCAACTGTTTTTAATTAGTTTTCTATTAAAAATCGGCATTAACTATATTGTCATGTTAAGTGGTAGCATAGACCCTTCGAGAGTGACAATGGAAGTAATGGATTTAGCGCCTAATTTTCTCACTCTTTTTATTGCCGTTGCCGTGCTGCCCTCTTTCTTAGAGGAAATCATTCTTAGAGGTGTAGTATTAGATCAATTTGAAGATACTACCCTTTGGCAAGCGGCTATTATGACAGGTTTGTTATTTGGCTTTATGCACGTAGACATTGGCCAATTGGGTTATACAACTGCCCTTGGTATTTTAATGGGAGCCATCGTCATCGCTACAGGTTCTTTATGGGGAGGAATACTTTTTCACTTCTTCAATAACTTTACATCTGTAGTTACCTTGAGCTTTTTACAGTTAATACAAAAAGCTATACCAGGTGAATTTGAGCAAATAGTAACGGAAACAGAGATCCAATCTACAGCAGCCATAGGTATAGTAGAACAAGTCTATAGCTTTGCATTTGCAGTTATTTGCTTGGGTATTGGAATCCTCCTTTCGGTTCACTACATCAAAAAGCTACAAAAGGTTAATGAAGGGACAAAAGAGATTGAATTTGAAGACGGTGTTCTTGAAGGTCGTGAGTATGAAGAAAATAAGAACAATAAAAAGGTCTCGTGGAAAAATTTGTTCTTTAATGTACCTTTTTTTCTCATTGTATTAGTGTATGTAGGGGTAAATCTTTTAAGGTGGTAAGGTGACAAGGTGGTAATGTACCACATATTAGACACAATAGTTATAAAAATCTTCAATGAAAGATGAAAGTTGAACAATGAATAATACAAATATGCGATTATATGCTTAGTCTTTAATATTGTTCATTATTCATTGTTCCGTATTCATTGTTCACTGCGACGTCAGTCGCATATTTGCCGTTCGACCATCGTTATAACGCTAATTCTTTATGACATTCTTTCAACGCCTCAATAATACTAATATGCTGTGGACATTGCTCCTCACAGTTTCCGCACTCAATACAGTTATTCGCTCTTTTTTCTTCGCTGATTTGATTGTATTTTTTCTTGCAGTAATCCCAATCATCGTACATATGGGCAGTGTTGATGATTTCAAAGACTTCGTGAATGGGGATTTGTTGTGGGCAGTCTATGCAGTATTTACAGGCAGTGCAGTTTACCTTTGTTTTTTCTTCTTGATACTTCTTAATATCCTTTATAAGAGCTTCTTCTTCTTTCGTTAAATCTCCAATATTTGCAGCAGAAGCAGTATCAATGTTTTCTAGCACTTGTTCCATAGCAGACATACCACTAAGAACTAAATTGACTTCTGGTAGATTATAGAGAAATTTCAGGGCTAATTGAGCTGGAGAAACTTTAATACCGTATTTGTCCCAAATTTCTTTTAAAGCTCCTTCTATTTTAAAGGCAAGCTTTCCACCTTTTAGTGGTTCCATTATGATTACAGAAAGCCCTTTCGATTGAGCATACTGTAAACCTTCTAAGCCAGCTTGATAGTTTACATCCATATAATTTAATTGAATTTGGCAGAAATCAAATAAATTAGAATCACATATCTCTTTAAATAGATCTAATGAATCGTGGAAAGAAAATCCCAAGTGTTTTACTTTGCCAGAGTTTTTGGCCTCAGCGATAAAATTTTGAATGTTTTGTTGTTTTAATTTTTTCCAGCGTCCTTTATCAAGAGCATGAAGTAAATAAAAGTCGATATAG
>CAZVEI010000140.1:0-5189 GCA_964626295.1 uncultured Alkalibaculum sp. | reverse complement strand
TTTAGATACCTATTCACAAATCGCACTAGAAAAAGCCATAGAAAACTATAAAGGTGCAATTCTCATGATTTCTCATGATTTCTATTCTATAGTGAACTGCATGGATTTTGTTTTAATCATTGAAGATAAGACAATTAGAAAAATGAGTATACGAAAATTCAGAAAGATGATTTATGCTAATCATTTTAATAAAGACTACTTAGAAATTGAACATAAGAAAAAGTCAGTTGAAACGAAAATAGAATTGGCTTTGAAAGATACTAATTTTGAGCTTGCAAAAACTTTATCTGAGGAGTTAGAAAAGCTGATTAAGTCACTTTAATTGTGTAGGCAACAATTCTTTAACTTGTCCAATAAAATCGATACAAAAAGTCACGTCAGACTGGATAAAAACCAAGTACTAAAATCCACGGACAACGATATATAGAAAATCACACAACACTGTTCTCAATATGTCGTGTATATGAATCGTGAGAACAATATCTCCAACTATTTATGTGTAGTTGGAGAAAATCATTTTGCTAGCTATTAATAGACTACACTCCAAATATATCGTGGATGTCTTTTTCTAATCTAAAGTTATCCAATACCTTTGGGAAATCTTATTTTTTTCTTGTATTTCATTTTCTAATGTTGCGCCATTATTTATTATAGCCTTTGCAGATGCAATATTATCCTTGTCGCAAGTAATTAAAGCCTCTTTAATATTTAATTTTGTACATTCTTTTAATGCTAATCCTAATATTTCAGTTGCATATCCTTTACGTCTTTCTGATTTTCTGACACTATAATCTATATGTCCACCGAATTTTAACAAGAAATCATTTAAACGATGTCTTATATTAATCATACCAACTAGATACCCATCATTTATACAGATTGCTAAATATGTAGTTTCAGGAGATAACCCTTTTCTTACAGTTTCCTCTTTCAAATTATTGCAAAATGCAATATACCATTTATTAAAACTCTCCGCATTTCTCAATCTTCCAGTACCATACATGCGATCTCCATTTTCAATAAATTCTCTTTTATAGCTCATAATCTCGCTTTTATAGTCTGGTGTTGGTAAAATTAATTTTAATCTATTCATATTTCTCTCCATTCAGTACACTACGTTTTAAGATATGTTAGTGATAGATATTAAGAAAATCATTACTTCTATAATATTTATATTTATTTAAAAATGGCTATAAAACTATAGCCATTTTTTTGAGGATGTAAGTTATCTTTAAAACACGAGACATATCCCCTATCATACCTTCTATGCCTTTTTTACAAATTCAGATTTTAAGTTCATGTTACCAAACCCACTTATTTTACAGTCAATGTCGTGCCCATCACTAGAATCGTATATTAATTTTATATTTTTTACTTTTGTACCTTTCTTTATCGACGCTGAACTTCCTTTTACTTTTAAATCTTTGATTACAATTACAGAGTCACCATCATTCAAAATATTTGCATTAGCATCTTTTATCACTTCATGATTAGAGCTATCTGGCTGTTTTTGTAATGTCCATTCGTGTGCACATTCAGGACAAACGATAGTATTCCCATTATCATAAGTATATTTAGAATTACACCTTGGGCAATCCGGCAAATCTGACATTATAGAACACCTCCATTCATTATGTACCTATTATACTACCATACTTTACATAATAAATCTTATTCTATAACAGCATTGATAAGATTATCAATGTTTAACCCTGATTTATTAGGGGTCCGGAAAATTGCAAGTTATAAATTATTTCAAGAGAAATAATTTATAACTCTAAAAGAGTCCCAATTTAGGGACTCTCTGGAAACTCTAGTCTACTGCGATGCACTAGGCTGTCTGTTTCGATTTCAATATGTGTAAAGAGGAGCGAGACTAGGGTTTCACATAACTCCAGTAGATAGTTTGTCAAATATATGTGAATCATAAAATATATCCAGAGTCTTATTTTCTGTACAATGACCTCCCATCTATTCCTGTTAAATTATAAGCGCAAAATGGTATGATTCGTTTATCTGGACTCACAACATGAATATAACAATCTCTTAGCCTTTCTAAATCAAGATTCCATGCGTCTTGAAATGCCATGGCGGATACTGCAAGGGTATACTGTTTTGTGCGTTCTAAAAATTCATCAATATCTTGAGGTTTTTGATTCCTAGGGGCTACATTTGCTTTATTTACTGCTCCCTTCCATCTTCTTGAAACATACTCTCTTGATCTTTCTGATTCATTAGTAGATGAACAGCAGCAACTTTGTGTTTTATGAAGTGCTGTAAGCGTTTCATCTGGATTTAAACGAAAACCTCCATTGAAGGAGCAATATGGGTTTTCTGCAGTCGCCGGTTTAAAATCTTGGACTTTCATTTTTCCTTCTGTTTGATCTTCTATAGCTCTTAAGAGTTCTGGCAGAGTAAAATGCTCACTATCCTCTTCTGGATATCGTCCAAAATAACTACACGGTTGAAAATGCACCCCTCTTATATAAGGCATTTTTTCAATAGCAAAGTGTAAAATATCCCCTACTTCATCTGTATTTAATCCTTTAACCAAAGTCGGAACCAAAACTACACCTATGCCGTATTCTGCACAATTGTCTATAGCCTTTTCTTTTATATGTAACAGAGCTTTTCCACGAATCTTTTCTAGCACTTCATCTTTTAAGGAATCAAATTGGAGATATATGCAATCTAGACCTGCATCTTTAAGACTTTTTACATAGTCTATATCATGAGCTATTCTTATACCATTTGTATTTAATTGAAAAAAGGGAAACCCTAACTCTCTTCCCATCTTAATGATCTCTGGCACATCATCTCTCAGACTAGGTTCCCCGCCAGAAATCTGAATATTAAATGTACCTCCAGCCTCTTTAAGAAGCTTATACCATTGCTCGATTTCCTCTAGTGAAGGATCTTCTTCTTTAACTTCTCCTGCAGATGCAAAACATATAGGACAATGTAAATTGCAATTTTTCGTAATTTCCAGCAAAACACAGCAAGTATGCTGTCTGTGGTCTGGGCATATACCACAATCATATGGACAGCCTTTTTTTACTTCTGTTATGCTATATACATCCTTAGCCGCCTTTCTTTCAGGTGCCCAGGAATTATATGAGGGCAACCCCTTCCATATGCGTACTGAAAAATCCCCATGTTCCTCGCATGTTTTATGTAAATAAACATCATCTTCATATTGAATTTTTTGTGCTTTAATTCTTGAAAGGCATACAGGACATACGCTTTCTGTTTCCCCGATTACTGTCCCATTTAATTTTTTCATTATCTTACCTCGTTTCTTATTTATCTTCTAAGAGCATTTCAACTTCTTCTTATTTTATCTTATCATACTTTCAATAATAGATTATAATATTTTCTCAAAATATAATATCTCATATTAACCTTAACCATTTTTACTGCATTAATAGCAGCCAATAAAATAACTTATTAAGAGTATAAACACTTGTCAATAACTTTTCGTATTTCATGTAATAATATTAGAAACAAACAAAAAGAAGAACCGACTCTCATAGCTAGATCATAAGTCTAACTCATTAGAGTCGGTTTATTTGGTATTATATATTATTATAGATTTGCTTTTCCCAAATCATTAGTGGCTCTTTTTTTGCCAGCTTTCATAATAACCCAGCCATAAATAATTGCAACAATTGCACCTAGAATGAGGGAAAGACTATAGCTATTTGGATCTAATCCGAATAAATATCCAATTCTAGATTCTAATCCAAATCCAATAGGCTCATGCAAGATATAACTTACTACAACCATACAGTAGAATACCCCTGGCAATAATGAAATCCAGTAGTTTTTGTTTTTACCTGCTAAGTATACTGCAATCATGGCCAGAGCAAATAATGCTATAAGTTGATTTGTAAAGCCAAAGTATCTCCATAGAAGATTAAATCCTCCAGGACTTGATTTGGAGTATACTAATATTGCAGTTGCAATTGCAAATATGATTACTGAAATTCCTATTCTGTTTTTATTTGTAGATTGATCAATGTTAAAGGTTTCTGCTAAGGTAAGTCGTAGGGACCTAAAGGCGGTATCCCCTGAAGTAATGGGTAATACAATTACTCCAAGAATTGCAAACAGGGCTCCTATATTTCCTAGAAACTGTCTAGAAATCATGCCTACCATTAATGTAGCATTCGTATCCACATCCGTACCTAGATTAAATAGCACCATTGCGCCTGCTGCCCATACCATGGCAATAAATCCTTCTACTAACATCATATTAAAGAAGGTACTTCTTCCTTCGCGCTCATGGGTAACCGTTCTACTAATTAGTGTTGATTGAGTAGAATGGAAACCTGACATAATTCCACAGGCTACAGTAATAAAAAATACAGGGAAAAAGGATAATTTACTAGGATGTTGACCCAAAATATTAGCAGATAAAGATAAATTTGTTAAGTTTACTCCTCCATCTAATAAAATGCCTCCAAAGATTCCAATAGCAGATAAAACAAGTATTGCACCAAATATAGGATATACTTTCCCAATGATCTTATCTATTGGAAAAACAGTAGAAGCTATATAATAAGCAAAAATTGCTGCATATACAATCCAAAGTACTGGATTGTCAATAGTTGGCTGTTGACCTAAAATATCTGATACAATCAAATCTCCTGGAGTGTATATGAATACTGTTCCTACTAAAAGTAATAATATCCAAACTACTACATTATAAATCTTATAGGTTTTTTCACCTAAATACTTTCTAATCATTTTAGGCATTTGATCGCCACCATTTCTCATAGAAAGCATTCCAACAAAATAATCATGCATCGATCCAGCAATTACACATCCAATAGGGATGGTTATAAATGCAATCGGTCCAAACAAAACACCTTGGATAGGTCCTAAAATAGGTCCCGTTCCCGCTATATTTAAAAGTTCAATTAATCCGTTTTTCCATTTACTCATGCCCACATAGTCAATACCATCGGCTTTTTCAATTGCAGGTGTCGGTCTGTCATCTGGGCCAAATACTTTTTCACAGTATTTTCCATAGAAATAACCACCAACTATTAAAATAATAAGTCCAATTATAAATGTAATCATGGTAATCCTCCTTTTTAATAAATAGTTTAAAATAAATCAATCATTATCTTACAGGTTCATATTATAGCTTTTTATTCTAAAAAGGATAAATAAATTACCAAATG
>CAZVEI010000139.1:3461-5239 GCA_964626295.1 uncultured Alkalibaculum sp. | reverse complement strand
ATTTTCAATTGTACATCAGGAAGTGCCATTGTGCACGAACATGAGCATTGCTAATAATATTTTTCTTGGGTCATCTGAAAGTATGAAGGGGATGTTTATTAATGAATCATATATGAGAGAAAAGACCCAAGAGCTATTGAATCTTTTTCAACTAAAATTAGAAGCAACTCGATTAATAGGTAGTCTAAGTATTGCAGAACAATCTATGATACAGATAGCGAAGGCAATTTATTATAAACCAGATATTTTAATATTAGATGAACCAACAGCAGCGTTAACAAATGATCAGAGAAGTGTTGTATTTGAAATAATTAGAAAAATGAAAAGAGAGTTAGGAACAACTATTATCTATGTTAGTCATCGACTAGAAGAAGTAATGGAACTAGGGGATCGTACAACCATTTTAAGAGATGGACAGTTTATTACAACAGAAAATATCAAAGATATAACAATGGATGACATTGTTCGATTGATGGTAGGCAGAAAAATTGATAATAATAGCTGTTATAAGTGTTATGCTACAGATGAAGTACTACTCGAAGTTAAAGGATTTTCAAAGCATAGACAGTTTGATAATATTTCTTTTGAATTAAAGAAAGGTGAAATATTAGGCATTGCTGGATTCGTAGGTGCAGGAAGAACGGAACTACTTAACTCTATATTTGGAATTAACAAACCAGATAAAGGTGAAATATGCATTAACGGAAAGAAAGTTCCTGTTCATAATTGCTCTCAAGCTGCAATAAAAAATCGGATTGCCTTAATTCCCGAAAACAGAAGAGATGATGCCTTAATGGCAGAGTTATCCGTTAAACAAAATGCACAGGTTGTCATATTGAACAAAATGCTAAATAATGGGCTAGTTAATAAAAGAAGATCAAATAAGATTATGGATGAAATGGTAAAAAAGTACCATATTAAGACGAGTGATGTAAATAATTGTATTATGACATTAAGTGGAGGAAACCAGCAAAAAGTTGTAATTGCAAGGTGGTTAGCTAATGAACCTCAAATACTGATGTGCGATGAACCTACAAGGGGAATTGATATAGGAGCAAAGGCTGAGATTTACGAACTTCTTAGAGAGATTGCACAACAAGGTATAGGAATTATTATGGTTTCTTCTGAATTGCCAGAACTTCTAACATTATGCGATCGAATTATTGTCATGCATGAAGGAAGAAAAACGGGTGAACTTTCAAGAGAAGAGGCCACGGAAGAACAAATTATGAAGTATGCTGCAGCTATTATAAGCTAACATATTGAAAAGTCTATCTAGTCTGTGAAGGATTTTACATAAATATTAGAAAATTTAAGAATATAAAATATTTGATTCTATAAATATTTGATTCTATAATAGAAAGAATATAAAAAATTGATTGTTTTAAAAAGCATAATTATAGTAAAAATAAAGAATTGTTTTATTGATTGCCGAATCTTAGGTTTATGTTTATATGTAACATAAATAGATTTGGCAATATTTTGTTTGTATGAAGATTCGTACTTTGAATGTTTTATATAATAACCCTTATTGAAAATAACATTTATTCGTTATATGATTAAAAAAGATATTGATTTTCAAGGGAGAGATGTAATGAAAAAGATAACAGATACGACAAAGGAGGTAGTTCATGCAGTAGGAGAAACTTTAGGAGAAATTAATCGCCCATATTCTTTTTTGATGTTAAAAAAGTTCACTTTTTAAGTGAACTTTTTCATTAAGCTGAGTGGGGACTAGTCTGCTCTTTATCAAAATCAACAAGAGGATAAGTACTTTT
>CAZVEI010000139.1:0-3451 GCA_964626295.1 uncultured Alkalibaculum sp. | reverse complement strand
CCTTATTATACACAATACGTTGCCTTAAGGACTTCCATTACAGATAAGATTCTTTCATCGTCAATAGAATAGGTAATACTTTGCCCCTTTTTTATTGAATCTACTATTTTATGTGCTTTTAAAATAGCAAGGTGCTGAGAAAGTGCGGATTGAGTGATGGTAGCAATTTTTGAGGAGAGCTCACTCACTGTCAAAGGGCCTTCTATAAGATAGCATAAAATCAGCAGCCTATTTTCATTGGCAAGGACTTTAAGTAGCTCCGCGACTACTTTTACGTGTTCTTCCATTGTAAAACCTCTCTTTTTAGAAATTATTTTTTATCTCATTATATATTATTTAACAATTGTTCAACTACCCTTCAACTATTGTTCATTCTTATCTTTCAACTGGCTAATTCCTTGAGTCATAGTCCCCATTGGGCAGTAAACACACCAAGAGCGAGGTTTATATAATACCATTGTAATAAGCCCTAAGATGGTGGACGTAAGCATAACGCTGTAAAAGCCAAAAGCAAATTGGGCAATCCATGGTGTTGTAGCAGTAGTATAAGCCCAGCTCCATGGTACTTTAAAGGTCCAAAGCAATGTGACAAACGCTCTTAATCCATTGACTTGGGCGTAAACTAGGTATGTAGAGTACAACATATTAAAAAACATAGCCATAAAGAAAATCAAGAAACCGTATCGAAACTTTTTGGAACGCAAAAAACTCGGGATGTCCATATTTCTGGATAATTTAAATTTGTCTCCTAATAGCTGAAATAGTTTTCCTCTTCCGCAATAGTGATTGCAGTAAGCTTTCCCCCCACCAAAAAGGGAGATTACTATGGGAACGATAAAACAAATCAAACCGATCCATGCAAATAAAATATTAAAAAATCCTAGGGTTAAGTAAACTAAAGTAAAAATCCATAAATAATCAGACCATTTTTTCTTTTTATTGTTCTTTTTCATGATTATTTTTCCTCCTTGTGAATCTCAATGACAGAAGCAGGGCATGCTTTAGCGCATTTGCCACATCCAACACATTTTTCTAAATCCACTTTAGCTTGGATTCCTTTGTAAATCCTTATAGCTTCAAAAGGGCAAACCTGCATACAAACACCGCAAGCAACACATTGATTAGAAACGACAGCGTTTTTCTTCGTTTTCTTTTTTACAGCTTCCATAATAGCCTCCCATTAAGTATATTAGTAATTACTAATATACTTAATGGGAGGCTATTTGTCAATACTTTTTTAGCTGAAAGCTGAAAAACGTGCCAATCTACAAGGCCGCAACCCACGACATACAACCTTATTTTAGAAGCGTAATCGTCTTTACATCGTAGTCTATTAATCCATCTTTTTTCATCTTAGCCAGTTCTCGGGATAAGGATGTGCGTTGGACACCAAATTTTTCAGCTAGGGCTTTTTTAGTTGTATTTAAGTTAATCTGATTTGAATTCTGTTTTTTGTACTCTATATTGAGAAAATCTATGATGCATTCTCGTATCGTCCTTTTTACGTAACTCTTTAAGGTATGGCCTAATAGAAATGTTCGATCTGAAGTGTAATGGAGGTAAATTCTAAGAAAAGATGAATTTGTAGTCAATAGTTCAAATAAAGTTTCTTTATCGATTTCAAGAATCCTAGTTGGAGACTGTGTTACTACAGTCATTGGAAAATACGGATTCTTAGAGTATAGAAGATTGCCCCCAACGATATCATCCTTAGAAAATTCTGATATGGTAAGTAAATTGCCAAATTCATCAATTCTTTCCACAATAACACTGCCAGAAAGGATAATTTCTAAATTACAACACATATCCCCATCAAAATGTATAACGGTATTCTTTGTATAGGGAACGACTTTGAATTTACCCGTTTTTAAAAAGAGCTCTATATCCCTTATAGAAAAACAATCGATTAAAGTTGTATTCTTAATATCATTTATATATTTAATCATAATTCCCTCCTAGAGTGTTACTTTGGTAACACCTTTAATTCTTATCATAGGGATATAATGAAAAATAATCAATAAAGGAGGGTTTTTATGAAGTATCTTATTACTACAGTACGTATTCTGTTTTTAGGTTTATTTATATTCTTGATTAGTAAGGGCAAGCCCATGCTTTGGTTTGTATTATTTACCATTAGTCTTATTGGAGCTTTGTTTTTCGGAAGGGTATACTGTGGTTATGTCTGCCCTATGAATACTTTAATGCTTCCTACAGAGAGGCTCTCAAAAAAGTTAAAAATTCAAACGGATAAAACACCTGTTTGGCTTAAGTCTACAAAATTTAATGTAATTGCCCTAATAGCTAGTATCGTCATTTTAATCATTGCACAAAAAGTAGTACATAAAAATATTCCACTTCTTCCATTGTGGATTGCTATTGCAGTGATTGTAACACTAAGATATAAACCAGCAGTCTTTCACAATCTTATTTGTCCCTTTGGATTATTACAAAAGGTTTTTGGAAAATCTGCTAGGCTAAGCACAAAGGTAAATGAAGAAAATTGTATTGGATGTAAACTTTGTGAAAAGGCCTGCCCTTCAAATGCAATTCTAGTTAAAGTTGAAAACAAAAAGGCTTGTATTGACACTTCATTATGTTTTCAGTGTAGCGAATGTCAGCAAGTTTGCCCAAAAGACACGATTCACTATCAAAGCGCAAGAACAAGCAGTAAAGTAGACGCTTAATTAGTTTAGAGTAAACTAATAATTATAGCAAGAGAAACAGGGTATAAATATATTAAACGATATTAGGAGGAATTTAAATGGTTGAGAAAATATTTAAATTATCAACAAGTGACGAAAAAGCAGTAGAAAAGGTGATTTACGACGAAAATGTACATTATCTTCATATGGTGTTTAATAAGAACGAGGGACTTCCAGAGCATTTCTCTAATTCTAATGTTTATATGACGGTAATAAGAGGAACTCTTTCTATTGGGCTTGATGACCAAGAGATTCACGAATATGAGAAAGCAAATTTGCTTAAAATTCCAGTCAATACAAAAATGAATGTAAAAAATTTGCATGATGATACCCTAGAATTAATTGTAGTAAAGGCTCCAGCGCCTACAAAATAAGAAAAAGCAAGAGACCGCTATTAAATCCATGGCGGTCTTTTTATTTGAATAATTCTATTTTTAACCTAGCGGCTATTTAAATAATTTTTATTTGTATTCGTGGAAGATGTAAATGGTACTCTGATTTTGTAGACGAGCTATCAATGAATTTTGAAGTTGTAGATTATACTCACGGAAGTAGAAAATAAAAAGTAGTTTAATAATAGGTGATGTTATGAAAAGTGGGCTTAATAAGACAAGAGTAAAAGAAATTTCTAAATTAAAAGGTGAGCCTAAATGGATGCTTGATTTTAGATTAAAAGCATATGATAAATTTATGGAGTTGTCAAATCCAATATTTGGCCCAGAATTAAAAATTAATTTTGATGATATTAC
>CAZVEI010000138.1:0-5246 GCA_964626295.1 uncultured Alkalibaculum sp. | reverse complement strand
AGGTTTTGGAGTCCATACTTATAGATGGATCAACAAAGAGAAAAAGGCTACTTTTGTCAAATTTCATTGGAAACCTGTTCTAGGCGTACATTCACTTGTATGGGATGAAACTCAAAAAATAGCAGGAAAAGATCCAGATTTTAATCGTAAAGACCTTCAAGTAGCAATTGATTGTGGAGATTATCCTGAGTATGAATTAGGGGTTCAACTTCTTCCTGAAGAAGATGAATTTAAATTTGATTTTGATATATTAGACCCTACAAAGATTTGGCCAGAAGAGGATGTTCCTGTAAAAATCATTGGAAAAATGACTCTCAATAAAAATGTAGACAACTTCTTCGCTGAAGTGGAGCAAGTTGCTTTCCATCCAGGAAATGTAGTTCCAGGTATTGATTTTACAAACGACCCTCTACTTCAAGGCAGACTGTTCTCTTATACAGATACTCAATTAATACGACTTGGAGGTCCAAACTTCCATGAGATTCCTATTAATCGTCCGATCGTCCAATTCCACAACAATCAAAGAGATGGATATCACAGAATGACAATTAATAAAGGTAAGGTAAGCTATCACAGAAACTCTATGGCTAACAATATGCCAAAGACGATTCCTGAAAACGAAGGGGGCTATGAACATTACCAAGAGACGGTTCACGGTAGTAAAATCAGAGCAAGAAGTGATAGTTTTAAAGACCATTTCTCTCAAGCAATTATGTTTTACAACAGTATGAGTACAGTTGAGAAACAGCATATTTTGGATGCCCTTAAATTTGAACTTGCTAAAGTAAAAAGCATGAATATTAGACAGCAAGTAGTAGATATGTTTGGAAACGTGAATACAGAAATGATGACACAAGTTGCACAGTTCATAGGCGTAAATCCTCCTAAAATGCAGCAGGGTACCTACGAAAAAGTGTCTTCTGCTCTTAGTCAAGAAAACACCGTAAAGAAAGCAGACACCTTAAAGATTGGCATTATCCTATCAGAAAGATTTGATGCTAACGAGTATGAAAATATTGTAACAGCTCTAACCAGTGCAAAGGCTAAGCCTGAAATCATCGCTGAATCACTTTGCCCTGTAAAAGACAGCAATGGAAACAATCACATACCCGTTTATACTTTACTGTCAACAGATCCTGTTCTTCATGACGGAATCATTGTGCTTTTAGGAGATCAAGGCTGTGATACCTTCCAAGTGGATGTAAAAAAATATATTAAAGAAACCTTTATGCATTACAAGCCAATTGCTGTTTCAAATTCAGCCGCTAGTCTATTAAATCCTAAGATGAAAAATCAAGTAGGAGTTACCATAATAGACAATAGCAGTGTGCAAAAAATAGTGGATGATGTATCAATGCATAGACATTGGGCAAGGGAAGTAAGGCTTTAAAGCTGAAAGTCGGAAGCTGAAAGGAAAACTAAAGCTCGTCTATAGACGAGCTCTGATTTTCCTGACCATCTAAAAAATATTTGCCTTGTAAAATAATATACACTTTTCTGATTGATTTCCAAATGTAGTGGTATAATATAGATTAGAACATACGTTCTAAGGGAGGCGTATTTAATGGATAAGAACTATGAGCCTATCATTAATCAATTAATTAAAAGGATTAACTCAGAGCAGATTTACGTTCTTGATTTAAAGAAGATTATCCTGTTTTTAATTGTTTGGAATGAAAATAAAAGCAGTTTTCGGAAAAGAGTGCAAATCCGCCGAATTTTTTATTCAGCTGACATCGAACCTGAGATTCCTTATGATATTATTTCGCTCACAAGCCAAGAATTAGAAACAGCAATAAAAAATAATGATACGCTTATATTCAATATTCTTAATGATGGGGAGTTGTTGTATCAAAAAGAGGATTATCAAAATAGAAACTACATATAGCTACTTTCATTAAGAAAGGATCTCCAATTCTTTTAACATATCAAATAATCATTGTAATAAAAGAGTAGTTACTTTATTGTTAACTGCTCTTTTTGCAAATCCTAGATATTTATATTTAGCCTATTGTACAGTAGGATGGGGGTTTACTTTTTCTTTAAAACAATCTACTGTATACTAATCCTTTTGTAGACGATTTACAAATATATGGTAGAATAATATTAAAGAGAGATTCTTCCAAATGAGGACGTGAGGGCCTGTGTTTACATTTGCCACAATTACATACAATCATGAAAAATATATACTAGAGCACTTAGAGAGCATTAAATATCAAATCACAAACTATGGACAAGATAATGAGTTTTCCTTAATTGTAAGCGATGATGCTTCAAAGGATGCAACTATTAGAAAAATAGAAAGTTGGTTGTCATTAAACAAGTCTCTTTTTAAGCAGGTGACAATACTAACAAGCGACAATAATCAAGGGATTACGAAGAACTACATAAGGGCTGTCAACTCGATTTCTTCAGATTGTTTTAAAGTACTAGCAGGAGATGATTTATATTATAAGAACAATATATTTAAGGTCTTCTGGAACTACGACCTGCTTTTTTCTCCTGTTATTAAATTTGAAAGTGAAATCATGACCGAAATCGATCTCATAACCCTGTTGCTGATGAAATACTGTAATCTATCGTCTATTAAAAGACTCTTAGAGTATCATAATTTTATTTATGCACCAGGTGTTTTTATTAAGAGAAGCATTGCCCAAGATAAAGATCTTTTGCATTTTCTTTCTCATATTCATTGGATTGAAGATTACGCAAAATGGTATTACTTGTTTCACAACAAAAATGATTTGACCCTTTATTACGAAAAGCAGCCTTTAGTTTTGTATCGGAAAAACAGTGGTATTTCAACAAATGCAAGGCACGATAAAAACAGCGAATATGCGTCAGAAGTGACACGACTTTGTAAAGAATGGTCTCTAAAAAGTTGTAAATATCCTAAGTATATCAATCCCTATAAGTACTTTATGAAGTTTATTCAACTGAAAGTAAAGTATTTTGACTCAAAGGTTGATAAAAAGATGAAAGAAAAGATTGGTACTTTAACCGAGGAGATACAAGTAGCAAATCAATACTTAAGCCAAATTAGAAAAAAAGCTGCTGAGTTTGAATACACAAGGTAGAGGATGATAGCTGTGGAGAAAATGATTTGTTTGAAAAAGATTGGCTCTGAAAATATAGGCTACCTATCTTTTTTTGAAGGAAATCGAGATATTGATTTTTCAATTAAGAGGATTTATTACATATATGGTGTTGAAAAAGATAATTTAAGAGGTAGTCACGCTCACAAGAGTTTAAAGCAAATACTATGGTGTCCTTATGGTGCTGTAGAAGTAAAAGCAAAGGATGGTTCTTTAGAAAAGTCTTATATTTTAGATTGTCCTGAAAAGGCCTTGATTCTTTCTGGTGGAGTATGGCGTACAATTCTATGGTTGAAGGAATCCTCTGTTTTATGCGCAGCTGTATCTGATTATTTTGATGAAGAGGATTATATTCGAAATTACGAAGATTACTTAGAATATATCAAGAAAGGTTATTGGGATTATGAGAGTAAAGTTTAACCGACTTGATCGAAGCTATCTAAAATATAAAGAACAATACGATAATGTAGCCATAAAAACATTGCAATCTGGATGGTATACACTTGGTAAAAGAACAAAAAAATTTGAAGAGGAATTTGCTGCTTTTCTAGGAGTGGATTATTGCGTAGGGGTGAACTCTGGATTAGACGCCTTAATCCTTGCTTTTCGTGCTTTACGTATTGGAAAGGGCAATGAAGTCATTGTCCCTGCTAATACCTTCATTGCTTCAGTAATTGGTATAACAGAAAACGGAGCTACACCAATCTTTGTAGAACCTGATGAATACTACAATTTAGATGCTGATAAAATTGAGGCGAGTATCACAGAGAGGACAAAAGCAATCCTTGTGGTTCACCTATACGGGCAAGGTGCCAATATGGAAAAGATAAAAGCAATCGCTGAGAAGCACAAACTTTATTTGGTGGAAGACTGTGCTCAAAGTCATGGAGCAAAAGTAGGTGGTCTTATGACTGGAAGTTGGGGAGATATTGGATGTTTTAGTTTTTACCCTACAAAGGGAATTGGTGCTTTTGGAGATGCTGGTGCCATTGTATGCAAGAATAAAAAGCTAAAAGAGAGTTTAGAAAAACTTCGCAATTACGGAAGTACTACAAAATATATTCATGAAGTAATTGGAATCAATTCTAGGTTAGATGAATTACAAGCAGGGCTCTTATCCATTCGCTTGTTCCATTATGAAGAGGCCTTAGAGGAGAGAAGGCAGTTGGCTAGCATGTATCTTGAGAATATAGATAATAAAAAAATACTTCTTCCTCAAGTTAGAGAGAAATGTAACCCTGTATGGCATCTTTTTGTCATTCAAGTTGACGATAGAGAAAAATTTCAAGAGCATCTAAGTAGTAATGGCATAGAAACTATGGTTCATTATCCAATTCCTCCTCATTTGTCCCGCGGATATGAATACTTAGGTTATGGACAAGGGGAGTTTCCAATTTCGGAGAAACTTGCAAAGCATATTATAAGTTTGCCACTGTATGAAGGAATGAAATTAGAGGAAATCAACTTTGTCATAGAAGCAGTAAATAAGTACAAGGGTAAACTATGACTAGAGCTAAAGTATTTATCCAAAATTTTTTTACCTATGGATTATTACAAATAATTAGTAAGGTGATTCCATTTCTACTAATCCCCCTAATAACCAGATTTCTGCCAGATACAGCTGCCTTTGGAATGTACGATATGTTTAGTCTAATTATTGGTATGGGAACGCCATTAGCCATACTAGGTCTTAGCGATGCCATATATCGAGAGTATTTTGAGAAGAACGATGTGGTGAAAGGCTGCCATGTTACTACAACAGCACACAGAATTGTATTAGTAACATCCTCTATTGTTGCAATGTTACTTATTGGGACGAGTTCTTTTGATTCTACTATATTTTTTCAAAGCAATCACTATGGAAATATCGTCATCTTAGGGGCCATAGGAATATGGATTTCGGCAAATAGTTCTATATTCCAAGTGCCTACAAGGATACAAAATAAGACTAGGGTATTTGTGTTTTCAGCCTTATTAAATTCATGTGGGTATTACCTATTATCATTGCTTTTTATACTACTAGGGACATCTTATTATGGGTTGATTTACTCAAATATTATTATTTCCATTGTACTTTGTATTGCTTTTTATTGTAGAAATCGTTCCTATTTTAGAGGCAAATATAACAGGTCAATCACTAAAAATTTACTA
>CAZVEI010000137.1:0-5255 GCA_964626295.1 uncultured Alkalibaculum sp. | reverse complement strand
ACTCTTTTCAGGCATTTTATTGATATCACTGCCATGAGTTGTCACGATCATTTTTGAGTGAAATCTCTTCTTGTGCATTAATGCAAAAATCCCTGGTGGAAAAGCATAGTGTGCATGCACAATGGGGTACTCTTTGCCTTTAAATAATGCGTAATATAGGGATCTAAGAAAAAAACTTACATAACGTAAGTACTTATTTCCTTTTGTCTTTAAGCTAATAACCTTACAGCTACATCCCATTTCTTCTAAAATCTTTACTTGATTATAAACATAAATTCCAAATTGGGGTTTTTCTTTGGTAGGGTACATATTTGTAAAAATGAGAATCTTCATATGTCCTCCTGTATAAGACACATGCTACAAAGTAAATATATGCTTACTGCTGGTGAAAAGAACACATGTCCTGCTATAAATGCACAACCAAAGGCTGCTGTAATGGATATAAGAAGCATGGTGTCGTCCATTTTGGGTTTCATAATCTGCTTTAAATAGGATAATAAAATTTTTAAATATGTCACAATAGGGTAATACAGTAAAATCATAAAACCAATTATTCCGTAATAAAGAAATATTTCATGAAAATCTCTTTCGATAATCACAATGCTTTCCTTGGATTCATAATTTCCACCATAGCCTACCCCTATTAGTTGCCGAAGAAAATCTTGATTTAAGTAATCCTCTTGAATAGACCCTGATTTTAGTTCTCTTCCATTTAGAATGGGGTCAATATCAACCTCATTTTGCCATGATTGGTGGATAATTATATTTTGATACATATAGGAATGAGGTGTATATACCCCTACGGCTACGATTAGAATCAGTACTACTATAAAACTTTTATTGAGATTTTTGTTTTTGTTTTTAAATAGTTCAACCATCAGGCTAAACAAAGCACCCCCTAGCCCAAGAACAATTCCTAAATACGCTGCTTTTGTCCCCACTATAAACATGGCGATCATATTACACAAAATAAAAATATAATATCTAAGTTTATTTTGTTTTAAGGTATAGAGAAAAGCTACTGGGAAAAGTATAGCCATAGATGCGCCTACCTGATTACCAGAAAAAAACCACCCAGTCTGCCCTAGCTTCTCACTAGCATAGGCTTCAATACCTGTGCCTGTTAATGCAGCGAAAAGAATGCTTATACTGATAATGGACATAGCAATCCACATAGCCTGTATTATTTTATCTTTAAAGGTCTTGTCCTTGGCATTTTGTAACAAATGTTTTAAGGCAAAATAACCAACAAGAAAAAAAACATATTTGGAGAAATATGCAACCTCTTGAAAAATGGCAAATACGTCTTTTGCATAATAATTGACCACGAAATGCACAGCATAATAAACTGCTACTATTATAAAATACGTAACATGGACCTTTTCATAAAACAGAATATACAAAACGAATAATCCTAATGCAATATTTCGCAGAATAAGCCCTGGTGTAATACTTGTTTCTAAACCAAGTAAAAAATAACTTGTAAATATGTCAATTATCGGTTGAAGCATAATATATAGTACAAATAGCTTATTATAATTTTCTTTATCTAGATGTCTTATCATTTTGATTCCTTCCTAAATCCCTTTACATTACATTAAGTAACAAGATGATTTTTTTAAGACAACCTTTATGAACCAATTGCAAGTACACTTTTTTCTTTAAGGATAAGTCTTTAATATAGCTGTTGTTTTTCCATAAGGGAAATTCATTGTTTAAATAGTTTAGAATAAGATCTAACATTTCATTTCTCATAGACGAATCCTTTACATTAGATAGTCTTCTAACTGTTCGAAAAAGAAGATGTTCAATAAACAAGTGCTCTAATGGCTCTTTGAATTCCTCCATTAATTTTTGTGACTCATAATATGCCTTCACTATTTTCAGGTTTTTTACAATGTCTAAAATCTTATTGTCATATGTTCTAACTGCAGAACCTTCTCTATAGACATAATTATAAAGAGGACTATTCACTTTAGAAATAGACTTAGCGTGGCACAAAATGCGAGGAGTAGTGCCTAAGTCTTGATTTCTAAGTCCTTCAGGAAACTCAATATTATGATCTACAAAGAAACTTCTCTTATATAACTTACCCCATGGCGCTGGCAAAATGGTATTGATTAAACTTTTGTTTTGAAAAATCGAATCTGTCTGGGTTTTTAAATCCCCGGATTTCCAAATCTCTCTAAGACTTGCGTCCTCATTGACTACTCTAGCATCACATAATACTAAATCACTCTGATTTTGTAGGGCACTCTCGTACATAGCATTGAGAATGCTATCTTCTAACCAATCATCGCTGTCTACAAACATGATGTACGTAGAATGACTTTCAAGGATTCCTCGATTTCTAGCTACGGATACGCCCTTATTGCTTTGTGAAATAACCTTTATTTTATGGGAATATTGTTTCTTAAATTCATTTAATATACGAAGGCTCTCATCTGTAGACCCATCATCAACTAAAATCAGTTCAAAGTCTTGAAAGCTTTGATTTAAAATGGATTGAATGCACTTTCGTATATACTTTTCTACATTATAAACAGGAACAATAACGCTTATAGCACTCATTGCTTTCCTCTTCTCTACATATTTATTATAGCATAAATAAGTTGCAGATCGCCTCAGCTGATTCGAATATTATATCACCCTTGTTTTCTCATGTAAATCTCTTCCAGTAGGTGTCAGTTCATTGTCTATCTTCATTTTTTATTTGGTAAATCCCACTCTTTTCCTAAAATAGAGTCAAATTCTTCAGGCTCAAAAACGCTAAATCCACAGGCATTTGTAAAGGTCATTTCGCCAAAATAGATTTTGCCATCTAGATTGTAAAAATCAACTCTAACGTGTCCAAACCCTTGTGAAAGTACTTCGGCTAGTTCAACCATTTTGTCAAAATTCTTAGGGGCTAATGGTTGCTCTGTAATTGGTTTAAAATCTAATCTGTGATACGGGAGCAATTTGTAGTCTCTATCAAAAAAACCTAATTGACCTTTACTATGGTCCAAGGCGTAATTAATCATGGTATACAAACAAAAAACTTTTCCATTAAAACAAAAGAACTTATAATCTGGTAAGTCGTCAGCACCCTCTAAAATGATATATTTTTCAGCAATAATATTTGGTTTAATGTCCTTATATTGCATTTCTAGTCCGTAAAAAGCAAAATTTCTTTTTAACCATTTATTAAATTTTCTTTTTGCGTCAGCTTTATCTAGTTTATCTTTATCGCTTACGATAATATTCCATCCTGATCCGTGATTTGCTTTTAAAACAAATTGATCTGGCAGAGCATCAAAATCAATTTCGTCAAAATCATCCCAAACCCCTAGTAAAGGAACCAAATACTCTTCTCCAATTTTATCTTTGACCCAATCTCTAACAAGGTATTTATCAGATAATTTTGTTTTTATTGGTGTACTGTCGTATAGCTTTGACCACTGAATTTTTTCGTTATAAGTAGTAGGATTTTCTAAATTCAGCTCTTTACCTACTTTGTTTCTATACATTTTTTTAAGAGTTTTTGGGTAGTCCCCTGCCTTTAAATTGCTCATATAAAGGTATTCTATATCGCTTTTTTTAGGGATTACGCCCTTTAATACATTACGTATATCATTGTCTTCCATAGATTATACATACCTTCCTTAACTTTTTCTTAAGATTTATTTAAATCTACTGTTTTTTAATAATCGATTAATAACCTGTTTAAAGGATTTATTAAAAATCAACAGCACAATTGTTATAAAAATCGTCGAAACCACAACTGAAATAAGTGATTCAAAAAGAAAAACTTTCCATGATAACACAAAACCATTTAATAGCTTATTAAATATAAATTTTGTACTTATAACGGCACAAATTATAGTACCAATTAACAATAAATAATCCTTATATACAATGGTCATCTTTTGGTTAAAGATCTTTTTATACACAAGGCTAAAATTCCCAAAATCCATTATTAAATATGTTGAGAAAACCGTGGCTATTAATAGCCCCTTTATTCCTAGCGGTTTAACTAATATAACCGAAAAAATACAATTTGAGATTGCAGTTAGTAGTGTATAATTTTTACTTTCTTTATATAGTCCTCTACCATCTCTTACAGTATATATGGTTTCAATAATCAATCGATGGACTAAAATAGCTCCAAATAATGCTACACTTATTTCATCTACTAAAAATGCACTACCAATCCACAAAACAATAAATTTATTGATCATTAGTATAAAAGTTGAAGTGACAACAGCTGCAACAAAATAATTTAAGGACATAATTTCTTTAAAGACAGAATATATATTTGCGTCTTTTTTCGATAATTTCAAGCCAATGCTCGCTCTTAAATTACTGATTATTTTATTTACTAATGTGACAGGATAAGTCATAACCGAATTGTAGGATGTATAAATCGTAACAGAAAACATATCCACTACAGATAATATTAAGGTATCAATATGGGAGTTGGCTAGGCTACTTATTTGATGTACTAATATATCCTTTGTCATATCATCCCCTTCGTAGGATGGCTGAACATCATTATTTATGTAGTTACTATACTTTCGGTTTAGTACTACTGTATATACTTTATTACTTATGATAGAGAAGAAAATACCCACTAAAAGAATAAGCTCAATCCTCATACCCAAAACTTTTGCCAGGAATATTTCAACTAAAATAACACTGCAATTAATGATTCCATCAATCAAATTAACTAGATATTGGCGTTCTTGTACGATTAATAAATTTTTCTTAGCGATGGTAAAGTAATATGGGTATCTACATTCTTATAGGATGCATAATGCTTTTAACAATCATTTTGTGCTTTATGATGAGATGACACTTTCTTTTGTATTGGAGGCAAAACATGTGTAGAATAATTTACTTGCCTGATGGCTTTGCTCTTTACTACAATGATAAGTGCTTTGCAAAAAGCAAGAGCTTAAGATATATTAGTCAGATGTATGAGGTACTTTCAAATGACAAACATAAAAACAGAAAATGATTATACCAAACAAGAAAAAACTATATATCTAAACCCGACAGCAGCACTTGCAGCTGCTGTTATTAGACAATGGAGACTTGATGGGTGTCCAGACTCATCAAAAAAAGAAATTGAAATGTGGCAGGCTATCTATAATGAAGCTGTTACATTAAAAAAAGAAAAGAAGGATTCATATGGCGTTAACATTTCAAGAAATTAAAGACTCTTATGAAAATAGTGACTTGCATATTCATGTCACAAAATTACCTGTGCCACT
>CAZVEI010000136.1:3604-5300 GCA_964626295.1 uncultured Alkalibaculum sp. | reverse complement strand
CTGTAGCTTTTGTATTATAACTACCTGCTACAGACCCACCAATGTCTCCATGATGTGCACGGCTTACAGTGAAGAAGACTAACTCTCCTTCATAAAATACAGGAGTGATAATGCCAATGTCTGGAAGGTGATTTCCGCCCCAATAAGGATCGTTGATAATAAACACATCTCCATCTTTAATCTCTTCTCCGTATTTTTCAAGGACTGCCTGAACACTAAAAGCTCCTGCGGCAGCTAAAATAGGTATTCCATTTAATTGAGATATGAGCTCTCCCTTGTGATTTGTGACGCCACAGGCAAAATCACAAGCTTCTGCAAAAATAGGAGACCGTGAAGATCGTTCTAAGGCTACTCCCATTTGTTTTGCAATAGTATCTAAACGATGTGCAATAACGGACTTTAGAATGACATCATCTATATTCATTCATGACTCCCCCTTTTTCTCAAAATAAAATCGCCATATTCATTTAAACTCCCTTGAAAACGGGGATTGATAAAAATACTCGTATAATCCTTTTCAATTAATGCAGGGCCTATGATAACTGTGTTTTGTGAAAGTTCTTTTTCTTTGTATACGGGAATCTCGCTGTATGTGCCCTTTCCCTCAAAACAGACCTTTCTGTACTTAGGTTTTAACGACTCTACAGATGTTGCTTGCCTTTTTATTTGAGATGGTTTAGATAAAGACTCTTCCCACATTTCTAGCCGTATGCTAATCAAAGTACACTCTTGATTTTTCTCATAGTAACCGTATTTTTTGTCATGTAACTTATGGAATTCATCTAGAAGTTCTTTTACATTGCATTCATTTAGTTCTTCGCCTCTAAAGTGAACAGGTAGTGTATGATGTTGATCCTCATATCGAATCTCAAACAAATATTTATACGCAAGAGCTTTTTCTAAAACGCCCTGAGCTTTTAGCTGAGAGGTGGCATCTTGTTTTAAACTCTTTAAAGTACTATTGATATCTTCAAAATTTACCTGAGCTAGTTGTTGAACAATACTTTGTACCATATCTAATTTAATTTGAGATTCAAGCATGCCCTGAGCACAAAAGACTTCTCCATTAGCAGGAATAATTGCTGCTTTTGCGCCGATCTCCTCTGCAATATTACAAGCAAAGATAGGTGACGCCCCTCCAACTGCACAGAGGGTGAAGTCTCTTGGGTCATGTCCTTTTTGAATGGTCATAAGGTGAACCGCATCGACCATCTTAGCTAGTGCAATTTGGTAAATTCCATAAGCTCCATCTTCTAGACTTAGATGCAAAGACTTAGAAATTTTTTCTTCGATAGCCTTAGCCGCGAGCTCCTTGCTGATTTTCATGGTTCCCCCGCCAAAATCCCCTTCTTCGATAAAGCCTAAAATCAAAGCTGCATCTGTAATCGTGGGCTCATTGCCACCTCTATTGTAACAAGCAGGACCTGGATAAGATTCAGCAGATTGTGGACCTACAGATAACATCCTGCCCCTACCTATACTAGCAATACTCCCTCCACCTATACCTACGGACTCAATATCGACAAGAGGTAAGTTTATTGGGTATCCTTCTACCACAGCTTCAGGCATAATCTTAATCACGTAGTCGTTTACTAAACTTACATCAAAGCTGGTTCCTCCCATGTCTACTAAGATAAGATTGCGTTCACATATTTTCTCACCTAATGCTTTTGCCCCACTACTTCCTGCAGCTGGG
>CAZVEI010000136.1:0-3594 GCA_964626295.1 uncultured Alkalibaculum sp. | reverse complement strand
TGCTGCCCCGTTACCCACCAAGATGTAGTCCTGCTTTACACCAAAATCTTTGGCATGAGATCTATGAGCTAGCCCTCCATTGTTTTGAACCAATAAAATATCAGATTTAAGTCCTCGTTCTTTTAGTGTGTTAGACAATTCATCCAGGTAACGAGATACCAATGGAGTTAAATAAGCATTGAGCACTGTTGTCGAAACCCTTTCGTACTCCCCAAGCTTTGGGGATATTTCGCTTGATATACATACAAATACATTGCCAAGTCTCTCTTCTATGTACTTTTTAATGGCTTTTTCATGAGAAGGATTTAAGAAGGAAAATAGAGTACAAACAGCAACAGATTCTACTTTTTCTTTTTGAAGTTTCTCCACTATTTCCTCTAAATCCTCTTGCACTAATTCTTGCAATACTTTTCCGCTATAATCTACCCTTTCTGAGACCGGCAAGCGTAAATGGCGAGGAACTAAAACTTTTGGAATAGGCGAAAAGAAATCCCATTGATTATCAAGTCTAGCCCTTCTCATTTCTAGTGTATCCGTAAATCCTCTTGTAGAGATTAAAGCTGTCTTTACTCCTTTTTTTTGAAGCAATGCATTAATTGCTATGGTATTTCCATGAACTAACTGGCTAATTTTGGGCAGGAACGCTCCTAAAGACATACCAAAACTACTGGCTAATTCTTCTAAACCCTTAAGCACTGTTTGTATAGGGTGTTCTTTATTTGAAGGGATTTTTACTGTTTTAAACTCCTTATCTCCTATAGCAATAAAATCTGTAAATGTTCCTCCCATGTCAATTCCTATTTGAAACACTTTAACACTCCTTTCTTTTATCGGAAAGCTGAAAGCTGTTTGGCTATTACATCTAGGCAATTTCAGCCCCTCGAAATCGGCTAACGCCGATTCCTCGGTCGCGCCATTCGCCAGATGGAAGCTACGCTTCCATCACGTATTCATATGATTCCACAGCCAAATTGGCAAGCCATTTGGCTATTACATCTAGGCAATTTCAGCCCCTCGAAATCGGCTAACGCCGATTCCTCGGTCGCGCCATTCGCCTGATGGAAGCTACGCTTCCATTACGTATTCATATGATTCCACAGCCAAATTGGCAAGCCATTTGGCTATTACATCATATGAGAATACTACAAAGCTGCGCTTTCGCCTGGCTCATTAGTACACGCAAAAAAAGTTCTCAGCCAAATAAGGCTGAGAACTTTTCCATCATTCTCTTATGATAGCTCTTTCCTAGAGAGCTTACAATTCATTAACAAGCAGGTTTCCTGACTAACGGATCAACACTTATTATCTCCCTTCCCGTTTCTTTAGCAAGAAACAGTGGTTTATCGATAATTCGCTACTCGTTTACAGTGGCGGGACCGTTCAGGTTTTTCACCTGATTCCCTATTATCCTCGTAAAAGGCACTTGTTAAAACATTCATTTTCTTTATTATAGCTCAGTAAATTGTAATTATCAAGAATGAATTTATTATATGCTACAAATATTGACGATTAAAACAAATTAAGACGCTTTTTTACCTTATTCGGCAGTTTTGATAAGAGAAATATTTAATTTTTTGTCTGCGCCGTAAATGATAGTAACGCTAACACCTTTATCATTAGATGCACTATAAGTAATGCTTTCTTCTGTCTTCATATCGTAGCTTTGTTCCGTATAAGTCTCCTTGATTTTATTTAAATAATTTTCAAAATCCTTCCCATTTGCTTCCTCTATACTAATGATCAAGGAATCATTTGCTTCCATCACTGCAACGATTTTTCCTCCTTTGAATTCAGGAATATTCGTTGCCAATTCTGAGGTCGGCCAATCCGTAGATCCAAAAATCGCTTCTTCGCCATCTTCACCCTTAACTGTTACTTTATCACCGTCGATGTCTACATCTCCACCACTAGATTCTTCAATCACTTTCTCCGCAATAGCTTCTGCAGCCTTATCTTCTAGTTTTTCTTTTGCTCCGCACCCAAGAAAAGACACAGCTACTAACACAATAAAAATCAGCGTAAATCTCTTTTTCATATAACCATCTCCGATCTTTTAATTTATTTTTTTCTCTTGTTATCCAAACCTTACTTACAGATAAAAAATCATATAATATTGTTGAGTTTCTTATTAGTCTGCTATTATTCCTACTCTTATTTTATCATATAATTTACCAATAATATACAAGATCACAAAATAAATTAAAGCTAGTGATTTCTTTATTCTTTTAAAATATATAAACTGCAATCCATGATTGCAGTTTATATATTAATATACTCTTCTTCCACCTTTAAATCTTGATGCCCAATAACCACCTATTGGTGATATTTGAATAGATTTACCTGGTCTTGGTGAGTGTATAAAGCTATCTCCTCCAACGTAAATTCCTACGTGACCTGGGAAAATAACTAAATCTCCTGGTCTCAAATCAGACCTTGATACGTATCCACCTACACCAGCTTGTCCACCGCTAGTTCTAGGTATGCTGATTCCGTATTGTCTATACACGTAAGATGTAAAACCTGAACAGTCAAAACCTGATGGGGTTGAACCCCCAGAGACATATGGTGTTCCTATATAATGTTTTGCTGTAGCTACTATAGCTGATCCTAAATCTCCATTATATGTAGGAGCCGCTTTTCCTGAAGTAGAACTTCCTCTACTTGACACTGCTCTTGGTTTTGCTTTTGTTCCCACTAATACGGTTTTATTTACAGGCTCTTTTGTAATCTCTTCTTTTTCAATTTCCTCTTTTTCAACGATATTATTTATGTATGTAATAGACTTGGTGACCTCTTTCGATCCCTTCTCGCCTTTTTGTACTACTTTTGTTTCTCCAATATACATGGAAGAGTCTTTTTTTTCTTCTACCTTAAAACTAATTTCCTCTGTTATAACTTTTTTTACCGTAGCGCTTACATCGATAAAGGATTCTTTAGAAGCTAGGTTAAGAGATTCTCCTGGCTGTAAATTTTCAAGATCTATACCTGGATTGGCCTTTTCTAAATTAGCAATTGGTGTATCTGTAGACCTAGAAATCGTCCAAGCCGAATCTCCTGATGCAATTTGGTGCGTTTTTGGTTGGGTTTGATTTACCGCATAAAGAGCTTCCTCTTGTTTTAGAATATTCTCTACTAAAACGTCTTTTTCTACAATTTTTACTTTTTGATTAAAATCTACATTTACTAATTCCACATTTTTTTTCTTTAACTCTTCTACAAAAGGCTTTTTAATACCTTCTAGTATATTTTGAACTTGCTCTTTTGTCTCTAAAATCAACTTTTCTTCTCCGTCTACCATGAGTAGAGAGGCTGGTTTGTAAATATCTATATTTTCATATATGTTATTTTCTAGCTGATCTTCGCTAAGAAGCTTGTCCTTTTCTACTCTTACTTTATTGTACTGTACTTCTTCACTATAATATGCTTTGTCTCCATAGCTTTTATCTACTTTTTCTTGAACAGCCAGTAAAGCACTTTCAGCATATTCCATTTCCTTTACAATACCTACGGATTCCTTGTTCAAGACCAGCTCATAAGAGAAGCTGCTTTCATAGGCATATACCCCTACTGCCGTTCCTACTATAATAATGCTAG
>CAZVEI010000135.1:0-5318 GCA_964626295.1 uncultured Alkalibaculum sp. | reverse complement strand
TATATTTATTGCCCTACTATCATTCTTCTTCTTTAATAATATATAGAACATCAACCTATAATAACACATTTTTATGTAACAGCTTTATCTAGTTTTTTTGGTTCTATCATGTTGTCGGTAGTTCTCATAAACTATTCAAAATCTGTATTAAGGTGAGCCTCTTCATCTATGTTTTTTGCTTTTATAAAGTGATTAAAAGTGTCATAGTCTTTTAAAGAGAAGAATTCTATCCAGGATTTTGCAATATTTACGTGACGGTTAAACTCATAGTACTTTTCTAAAATGGCTTCAAGTTCATCGTAGCTGGTATTGAGTTCAAATAATACCCTTAAAGCATCCCTTATCTCTGTTAAGACTTTTTCGATATGTCTATTATATGCAGCCGTATCTCTTAAACTTTCTCTTTGCATCTTTGCAAATCGAATTTTTTCAATAATACGAAATATGTAAAAATTCTTTAAAGAATTCATAAGATCTGTATCTTTAGGAATGAGCTTTATTATAGTAGAAGGATTACAAGAAAGTTTCTCGTGATTGCTAAAGACATAATCTATAAAATGCATAAAATTTGCGGTGTCATTTAGCTCCTTCATTTCTGGAAAAAGCATGCGAATAAGGGCAATTAATTTTTCTAAATGAGATTCTGAAGTTTGTAAGTTTTCTTGTGCAAAAGAAACAAGGGCTGCAATAAAAATTTGCTTTTGGTCTGAGGCTATTTCTTTTAAAGAAGTGAGATTGCCATCAGAAAAGAAATACCGATTCAATAATTTTTCAATGTCGCCTATATAGTAAATCATTTTTTCTCCAACCTTTCTGAACTTAATTCTAGTGAGAATATCCTCACATATCCTCTTTTGTATTAGATACCCATTAAAATAATGAACTACTCAAAGAAAAAATTAAATCATTACAATGAAACTGTAAATTATTATTTAAATTATATTTTTATTGTGGTATATTAGAACAAGAAGGTCAATACTAGATCATTTAAAGATAAATTTAACTATAGTAGAGGTGGTTATTAAAGATGTTTAAGAGTTTATCAGACAAAATTAAAGGCAAGAAAATACCAGTAGTATTTCCAGAAGCAATGGACCCTAGAATCCAAGCAGCAGTTGTTCGCTTACAAGTAGAAGATTTAATGGTGCCTATTTTATTAGGAAACCCAGAAGAAGTATTAAATTCTGCTAAGGAAAAGGGCATCAATTTAGAGGGTATTGAAATCATGGATCCTAATAATTACGATGGATACGATGAAATGGTGGACACTTTCGTAAAACTTCGTAAAGGAAAAGCTACAAAAGAGCAGGGCATGACAATCCTTAAAGATGAAAATTATTTTGGTACAATGCTTGTATACATGAACAAAGCAGCTGGACTTGTTTCTGGAGCAATCCACTCAACAGGTGATACCGTTCGACCAGCTTTACAAATTATTAAGACAAAACCAGGAATCAGCTTAACTTCTGGAGCTTTTGTCATGATTCGAAATGAAGGAAAAGAAAGATATGTATTCGCAGATTGTGCAATTAATATTGCGCCAAATGCACAACAATTAGCTGAAATCGCAGTAGAATCAGCAAAGACTGCTAAAGTCTTTGATATCGAACCCAATGTAGCATTATTAAGTTTTTCTACTAAGGGCTCTGCTAGTTCTCCAGAGCAAGAAAAAGTAGCAGAAGCTACAAAGATTGCTCAAGAAATGGCACCTGAGCTTAATATCGATGGAGAATTGCAGTTTGACGCAGCTTTTGTAGAAAGTGTAGGAAAACAAAAAGCTCCAGGCTCTCCTGTAGCAGGTAAAGCAACTGTATTTGTATTCCCTGAAATTCAATCAGGTAATATTGGCTATAAGATCGCTCAACGTTTCGGTAACTTCGAAGCAATCGGACCAATCCTACAAGGCTTAAACAAACCTATTTCTGACTTATCTAGAGGTTGTTCAGAAGAAGATGTATACAAGCTAGCTATTATTACTGCAAATCAAACATTAATAGGTTAAAAGTAAGAAATTAAAAAATATAAATTATTTAAAATAAAATGTTTGACTCAACATCCCTAGGGTATAAATAAGTTACAAGGAAATGGTTTTAAAATAATGACGACATCCACCGTCAATCTGAATAATAGGAAAACGCATAAACACCAGATGAAATCTCACGATAGTCTAGATTAAGAATCGGAGAAAGACAAATCTATGTAATCACATAGATTTTGAAAGTAATTTTGCACAGTTTATGCAGAACCTATTAAATGGAAAGAGGAAAGAGACTGTTTGTCAAAAGTGTAAACCATTACTTGAATGAAGTTACACGAAAGGGTGTTTGAGTGGACAGTGTGATCAATTTATAAGAGGCAAATTCTCATACAATATGATGAATTTGCCTCTTATATTTTTTGATGAGAATTTAAGACCCGCAGAGCCCGCCCAAGCACCTGCCCAGTCATCCTAGAGCGAAGCGAAGGATCTAAGACCATAAAGCCCTACCACAACAAAGAGGCGACCTCCAGTCATCCAGAGGCGCTTGTGCCGAAGAATCCCTACAAACGATCTCCAAGCTCAACATGTAAATAACAACAACCAAATCCCACGAAGAATCCAAACTCACAACCGTTTAACCATTCTTCAACAGCTGTTCAACTATTGTTCCCCAAATATTTCTCAGGTAATAGCCATTATTCGCTAAATTTACTGTAAATCCGTCCATAAAACACTAAAATGTTGTATAATGAAAGGTATCATTTACAATATTCGATATTATTAACTTTATGCTACAGCAGGTGGCGAACTGTACGCCTATCATAAGTATTTTGACTATATGTATATTCATAAAATTAAATAGAATAATAAAAAACTAAAAAGGGATTATCAATAAAATGAACAAGACATTAGATTATTACAATACATTTCACAAAGACTTCATAACAAACACCTTAGAAGCCAATGCATCAGAGCTCCACCATTCTTTTCTAAAGTACCTCCCAAAAGGAGCAAGCATTTTAGACTTAGGATGCGGCTCAGGCAGAGATAGCAAAGTCTTCATAAATCTAGGCTATAAAGTCTGCGCCCTCGATGGCTCAAAAGAACTATGCAAATTTGCAAGTGAGTATATAGGGCAACAAGTAATATGTAAAACATTCGACGAGATAAACTTTAAAGAAGAATTCGACGGTATATGGGCATGCGCATCCCTGCTCCATATCCCCTATAAAGACCTACCGAATATATTCAAAAAACTCTCTAAAGCATTAAAACAAGAAGGGCATCTCTACGCCTCTTTTAAATATGGAGATTTTGAAGGAGAACGAAAAGGTCGCTATTTTACAGACTTAACAGAAGAAAGACTAAAACAACTACTAGAACCCTTTGACAAGTTAGAAATCGTAGAAACCACAATAACAAGCGATATCCGAAAGGGTAGGGAAGAGGAGAAGTGGTTGAATGTGATGCTGCGCAAGGTGGTAAGGTAGTAAGGTGGTAAGGTGGTAAGCAAAACCGCACTCGCCTTTAGGCGAGGTAATGACCCAAGCACTTGCCCCTGTCATCCTAGAGCGAAGCGAAGGATCTAAGGACCCCCAGAGCCTGCCCTAGCTCCTGCTGACCTAGCATTCAAACAACCGTTTAACCATAGCTCAACCATCGTTCAACCATTGTCAAATCACCTATGAGCACATACAATACCTGTAACCAATTACTGACAAGTAGAGCCACTAATAAAAAGGGAGAAAAATCATGGACAAGAACATTCACAAAGGCCATCGTCAACGGGTGAAAAATCGATATCTTGCAGAGGGTTTAGACCACTTCCAAGATCATGAAGTCTTAGAACTTCTTCTTTTTTATTGCATCCCAATGAAGGACACAAACGAACTAGCTCACACGCTCATAAAAGAGTTTGGCTCTTTATCGGGTGTTTTCGATGCAGACCCAAAGGACCTATGTTCTAAAGGGGGACTAACAGAAAACTCTGCCATCCTACTTTCCCTAATTCCATCTCTATCAAGAAGATACAATCACGGAAAATTCAAAGACAAGCCACAGCTTAATAGCTCTTCAAAGGCAGGGGAATACGCCGTCTCTTTATTTACTGGCAGGCTATATGAAGTATTTTACGTCATCTGCCTAGACAGCCAAAACAGAGTAAACCACGCCACATTACTCCACGAAGGCACCATCAACGAAGCCCCCGTATACCCAAGGCTCATCGTTGAAACGGCCCTAAGGCACCAAGCAAACAGCATCATGGTAGCCCATAACCACCCTGGAGGCAGCATGCAGCCATCAAAAGCCGATATTGAAGTAACCAAGAGGATTAAGGTGGCAGCAGAAGCGATTTCGATTAAGTTGCTTGATCATATTGTAGTGGCAGGGGAGGGGTATTATAGTTTTGCGGAGAATGGGTTGTTGTAACTTCACACGTCAAGAATAAAATCTTTTTCTTCTAATTTGTAGGGCACTACGCCCTCGTAGTTCCGAAAACGGTAAAACATAAAAAAGGAGGGAGCACAATGGTAGATTACATGGCAAATCACATCGCGAATCAAAACTGCATCACTGGAGACAAAGATCATCTTTACGATTATCTAAAGGAATCGATTTTAAAAGCAAAAGCCATTGACATTAACGTATCCTTCCTTATGGAGTCTGGAGTAAGAATGCTCGTAGAAGATTTTGTGGCAGCTGTAAATAAAGGAGTTTATTTGCGAATTTTGTGCGGCAATTATTTAAATATTACCCAACCTCAAGCTCTTTACCTTCTTAGAGATGCATTGGGGGATAAAGTAGACCTTAGGTTCTATAATGTGCCTAATAAATCCTTCCATGCGAAGGCTTATTTTTTTACTTATGAGGATCATGAAGAAATCTATGTTGGCTCCTCTAATATGTCTAGATCCGCCCTAACTCATGGAATCGAATGGAATTACCGCATCGACTCGAAAGAAAAGAAAATGGATTGCGATTATTTTAGAGAAGTATTTGAAGATTTATTTTATAATCAATCCATAATTATAGACGATAAAGAGCTCAGAAATTATTCAAAAAACTGGCATCGACCTAAAGTTTTTATGCAGATTGAGGAGATGGAAGATCGAGAGGAAGAGTTTTGTGATAAAAAGATAGCTCAAAACCAGACAGATTGAATGTGGACATAAGTATCCATCAAGCAGTAGGCTAAAACTTACATTCGAACTTTTTGCAGTAAAGTGCCATTAGTTGTAGGTATTTGATTTTATCATTGTCGTTCTTGAAGAATCTGATTTCACTAATGCTTCTGCACATGACATAATCAGGGTGTTCCGGGTCCTTTCGTCACGCT
>CAZVEI010000134.1:0-5365 GCA_964626295.1 uncultured Alkalibaculum sp. | reverse complement strand
TAATTTAAGACAATTATTCATGTGCGAAGTTTGAGTATATTATTACAAAAATCGATGCAAGAATATGCAATAAGACAAGTATAAGAGCTTAAGGGGATTCATAAAGATAATGAAAGAAGTATAAAAGCCAAAATGGAGGGTTGAAATGAAAAGTCAAATTGCAGAAGCAATCAAATTAAAAACATCTCCTGTCGCCGTATTATGGACGGACCGTAAACCTGAAGGAGCAATCCAATTTGAAGAAGGCAAATGGGGATGTGTTATCTCTATGGTATCTGCGGTTTCAAAGGGGAAAGTTGCCGTTTTTAATGAAAATACGACTGGTTGCTACAGGATTGGGCTTTAAGAAATTTGAATTAGGGTTTAAGGAATGGATGGAACTTACAAATCGTAATGAAAGAGTTGAAATAATCAAATAAGCTTAATAAAATGATTAAACAATGCACTTTGTAAACAATTAGAAGTAAAAATTATATTATTTTGATTGACTTTTATAAATTAAGAGGTTATAATTTTTTCAATAACGTTGATCGAAAATAAGTAGGAACAATAGTAGGCTTTAAAGAGAGTTACCGGTTGGTGAGAGGTGCAAATGTCAAGTTGTTTTGAATACATTTCGGGAGTTGCGGGCTGAAAGGGGTTTCCTGTGTAAGCTTTGCCAGGTGCGCCTGTAATAGCGCCAGAGTGTGATTGCACTTGTCGAGTCAACTGCTGTGAGGCGATTGAAAACTGAGGTGGTACCACGGATTATTCCGTCCTCTGAATAATATATTCGGAGGGCGTTTTTTTATTGTCTTTCCGAAAAATAAAAAAGGAGAGAAGTTGTATGGGAAAATTTGTTAGATGGGGATATCTCATCCTAGGTATGATCGCTTTATTGTTTTTAGGGATGTTATATGCATGGTCTATATTTAGAGCACCACTTCAAGATTTGTTTGGTTCTTGGACGGTTACTCAAATGTCGCTTACGTTCACCATCTCCATTATTACCTTCTGTGCTGGAAATATTTGTGGAGGAAAGTTGTCTGCACATCTTTCGAGTCAAATCATTTTGCGGATTTCTGCACTGCTTCTATTCATTGGTTTTTTTGGGGTCTCTTTAAGTCTAAATCCCGATAATCCTTCAGGCAGCCTAATTGCATTATATATCTTATATGGAGTATGTTGTGGATTTGGGGTAGGGATAGCTTATAATGGAATTATAGGATCTTTGATGAAGTGGTTCCCTGATCGGCCTGGATTGGCCTCTGGCATTCTAATGATGGGTTTTGGTTTAGGTGGATTAGTTTTTGGTACTCTCGTTAGTATTCTGATTAAAGGTTTTGGATTACCATTTGCCTTCCGCATCATAGCAATACTCACAACCTTTGTATTAGGACTTAGTTCAATTATTATAAAGAAACCAGACCCTGTGTCTATTGCCGAGCTTGGATCTATAAATCAAGGTTCAAAGACAAAAAATAGCGATTTATTAGAACAGTTTACGAAAGATACTCCTCCTTCTGAAATGCTCAAATCCTCAATATTTTGGATATTTTTTCTATGGCTAGTTTTTATTAGCTCTGGTGGATTACTCGTTATAAATAGTGCGGCTTCAATTGCTACTACTTTTGGTGCTCCAGCCACAATGGGATTAATCGTATCCTTGTTTAACGGTGGTGGACGTGTGTTGTTTGGAACATTGTTTGACAAGTATGGCATAGTAACAGCAATTAGGTTTAATTCTCTAACTTTACTGTTATCTGGTGTTTTGCTTTTATTTGGTGCAATAACTGGTGAGACCGTTTTTATGTTTATCGCTCTACCTCTTGTAGGGTTAAGTTACGGAGGAGCTCCCGCAATCAATTCTGCGACAACGAATGCATTTTGGGGCTCCAAGCACTATCCTGTGAATTTTGGTTTGACGAGTGGCAGTCTGATACCAGCAGCCTTAATCGGCCCAATAATTTCTAGTGCATTGATAGAACGCGATGGGGGAGCATATAACAGTAATTTTATTATGCTCATAATATTTAGCATAGTTGCTTTAGCTTTAGTTGTATTGTTGAAACATACTCAAAAAAAACGGACTACAATTCGAGCTAAAGTCGAGACTCATTAGAAAACTACAAGATAAAAACTAGAAGAGGTTAAGATGATAACATATAGCGATATAAAAAACAGTAAAGAAATACAAACCTATATACGAAAAGCGGATGAAGCGTTAGCAGCTTTAGGATACACCGAGCATTCCTTTGTACATGTAGGCAAGGTTGCAAATCTGGCAAGAGAATTACTCTTAAAACTTGACTACAGTGAAAGATTAGCGGAGCTTGCAGCTATCGCCGCTCATATGCATGATGTCGGCAATGTAGTAAATAGAGTAGATCATGCACAAAGCAGTGCCTTGATGTCCTTTCGTATTCTTGACAAAATGGGAATGGATGTTACAGAAATAGCAACAATCATTTCTGCAATAGGAAATCACGATGAATCAACAGCATTTCCTGTAAATGAGGTAGCAGCAGCATTGATTTTAGCCGATAAAACGGACGTTCGCAGAACAAGAGTAAGAAATAGAGATATCACAACATTTGATATACACGACCGAGTAAATTACTCTGTAGAAGAGTCAACTGTTACATTTCTTGAAAATAAAAAGGAAATAATGCTTAAGCTGAAAATAGATACGAAATTTGGCGCAGTTATGGATTATTTTGAAATATTCTTAGGAAGAATGATCTTATGCAGAAGAGCAGCAGAATATTTGAATTTGAAATTTAAGCTGGTAATCAATGATATAGAACTTCTTTAAATGAATTTCATCATTAATTTAAGGGAATTTTCTATAGGTGTTATCCAAAAATAAAACTCTTCAAGAATTATTCTTGTATTATATATGAGCCATGTGTTTGATATCTATGCAACATTTGATTTAGCCAATATAATAAGCTTTAATAAGGTTAATATTCCTAATATTAATATTGGCTTATCGGGAATGGTTATTTGAGCAATCGGCATGTGCCTTGGCACTATAATAAAATACAATCATGCAAAAAGGGATTGATAAGCTTAGTAATCATAAAAATTAATCACTCTGCCTAGCCTGCAGAGTGATTAATAGTATTACCTGTGGCAACCGAACCATGTAGCTCGATTACCTCTTCTCTTATTTACAGCATACCACAAAAACTTGTTCTATAAACAAAAAATTATGGAAAATTAATGCGATCCATATCGATGTCATAAATCATTTCATAAAATTCATCTTCCGAAATGATATGTAAATCTTGTCCATCTTCTATAAGTTTTTTTGCTTTCTTAGTTTTAGAGCTTTCTTTTCCATCTGTAAATTTAGAATAGTCTTGTATTCCTATAATCAGATAATTTGTTTTTTTGTTACACCGTCTCCAACAAGTCCATCTAAATTTACGACTATTTGCATAGCTTCTTTACTCAATTTCATATCATGATAATATCGTATAGCTTTTTTTGTTTGCTACTGTGTTATAATATTCTTAACCGTATTTTGTATCCTTGGAGGTGGATTTATGGGGACGAGATGTTTGTCTGAAGAAGATATCAAAGCCAGATACCAAAGAGATAGAGTAGTTGTATGATTTTATGCTATGCTATATCTATTTGTATTATATGTCTTAATATGTAAGGCTTGAAGGAAACAGTACGAAAAAACAGTATAAAAAACGCTATATGTTAGCAAATCCAATTGAAAAGGATGACTTATATGAGCAAATTCAATATAGAACAAGAAATTAAACTCTTGCCAATTCAGGAATATGCTTTTTTAAAGCCAGAAGAAGTGATCTTTTCTGAAGAAGTTAGAGAGATCTGTAAGGGCAATTCATGTGGATTGTATGGTACCTCTTGGGCGTGTCCTCCTGCTGTAGGAAGCTTAGAAGAATGCCGTAAGCAGTGTCTGGAATACGGAGATGCCTTTATTTTCACTACAGCAACTCAAATGGAAGATAGTTATGATGTTCAGGGGTGGCTAGAGGCAAGAGAAGAGCATGAAAAACTAACAGATCAGGTAGGGGAAGTCTTTCGAAAATATACTAAAAGTCCTCTGATTTTGTCTACAGAAGGTTGCATTGTTTGTAAGAGCTGCACTTACCCCAATGAACCCTGCCGATTCCCAGAAAAAATGTATCCTGCTACAGAAGGCTATGGCATACTTGTCATGAAACAAGCACAGTTGTGCAATATAAAGTACAATAATGGAGTCAATACGGTTACATATTTTAGTATGATTTTCTTTAATTAGACTCCGTTTATCAATTCGTAATTGTAGGGGATTGCGAAATTAATACAAGAATATAGAAATACGGAAGGGTGAGGGCACCGCTCCCTACATCACGATAATGTGTATAATGGTAGGGAACGACGCCCTCGTCGTTCCGCATATGACGTGTTTTTTATAAATTGCATCACAACATAAAATACCACAAATTAGAAGGGAGAACGGTATGAATTTAGGAAAATCAAATTATGATATTCAAGCAGAAAAAGCTCAACTTGAGTTTCCAAAATGGAATCATGAAGCAATAGCTCACAAATTTAATCTCAACTATGATGAACAATATCTATACATAAATTTCATCGCTCAGAAATACCGAATCAACCGTGAGACCGGATTAGTAGAAAGATGTGATGATGGTATAGTATATCATTCTAAAGCAGGTTTTAATGAAATTATGTCCATTTTTGATTTGTTCACTTATTCAAAGGCACAGTTAGAGCTATCAGGAGAATGGATTAATATGCAAAGTTTGGGCGCTAGTTTGGGTGCTACGGGCCACTCTGGAAGAGCCGTTGGTAGTGATTTCTTTGCTCCCTTTTCTGACTATTTTAGCGGAAAGTGTCCAGAGCTTAGAAAGGCATGTATTCAAATAGGTGGGGAAGAAGTAATATATGCTGATGTGAGCTTTATTATAGATGTATTTGATTTTTTACCCGTCATGATACAATTCTGGGACTGTGATGATGAATTTTCTGGAGACATAAGGATCTTCTGGGATAAGAATATCTTAGATTATGTGCATTTTGAAACGACATTTTTTATTGCCACCTATCTACTTTATAGAATCAAAAAAATAATGGGTGAGTAAAATCGCACTTTAACAGAATGACATGAAAATAGAAAGCAAGAATAACCTCGCCTTAAGGCGGGGCAAATTTCAGAAATTATATATAAAATAAGTTCGTAATCTTAATATACTGCGCAACATAAAGAGCAATAAATGCTCTTTTTTATTTGGACATCCAGTATCATAACTTAAAATTATAGACACTAAGGTGAATCGGTAATTATTAGTAAGCGCTCCTCAACAAGGTGCCTAGCAAAATAAATAAAGGCTAGCTATAATAG
>CAZVEI010000133.1:0-5414 GCA_964626295.1 uncultured Alkalibaculum sp. | reverse complement strand
TTTTTTCTGTACGAATGCCTTCATCATTATACTTGTAGCTAGCATTAATTTGATCTCCTACAATCATGGTCAGATTTCTGCCTTCTTCCCATGAATAGTGGTTTCCATCATAGCTTAGAGGATTTCCTATACCATCATAGGTGATGGCTTTGCCGTCATAGGATGTGAGCTTATCTTTCCAGGTGGTGTCTTCATAGCTATAAGGAATCGTTCTTTGTGGGGTTCCTAGAGTTCCTGTAGTATAAGCGTATTCTGCTTTAGAGGTGATGTTTCCTCCTAAGTCATAGGTGTATACAATAGTCTTGTTTAATATTTGATTGTTTTCTCTTGTCAGTTGATTGAGTTCATCGTATTCATAGCTAATATTCTTACCATTATCTACAATCGTTATAATGTTACCATTAGCGTCATACTGATAGTTAATCTTTACTCCATTGTTGTCTACTTCTTGTAGGTGAGAAGTGGTTTGGTCTGTTTGTCCATCTTTATAGGTATAGCTTGTATGAAAATCCTTAGCTGTTAGGTGAATCGTGCGATTATGTAATCTTCCCAAACTATCGTAAGCATACTGAACTTGTTTTTCACTATCTCCATCTACCTTTACACTGGTTTGCCTGCCGTCTTTGTCATAAACGTAGTTGGTTTGGTAGAATCCTCCTCCTACTTTTTCCTTCATAATGGTCATGTCGCTATTGGCGTCAAAGGTAAATTCTGTACTATTTCCTTTATCATCTGTGATTTTAGTTAATCGGTCTGAAAGATCATAGTAGTATCTTGTCTTTTTTTGATTAACAAAATCCTGTAGATATGCTACATTTCCTGAGCTATCGTAATCATATTCGTACCTGGTCTCTCCATTGTACTGTATGCTTTTTTCTCTGTCTAGCTCATCATAGATAAGTTGAATTTTTTGCCCATTACCATACGTGGTGTCTGTGAGTTTGCTGGTTCTCGGCTCATAGCTATTGGTGACTAAGGAATTTGCACCTACTTTGGTGCTTATAGGGTTTCCTAGGGAATCATAGGTAAAGTGATAACTAAATCCGTTATGACTTATGCTATCTAAATAGTCTTTATTGTAGGTATAACTATTGGTTATGGTATTAGACCCTACCTGCTTAGATACACTGGTAAGTTCATCGGTGTTGTTATTATAGCTATAATTGGTCACCTTATCTTTTGGATCTGCCAAGGTATTTAAAAGACCCTTTGTTTCATTCCAGTTGTAATCCACACTATTTCCAGAGGAATCCGTCATAGTACTCATATAGTTGCCATTTGCAGTATAGGCGGCTGTTGTTTTGATAATCTTTCCAACTTCTCCAATCTTACTGCTTAGTGGGTTGCCATAGCTATCATAGGTGAAAGCGTATTTCACATTTTCTGCGGATATACCTTCTAAAAGATTATGATTGGCATCATAGGCGTAGCGGAATTCATTTCCTTTAAGATCTAATGCTTTAATGAGGTCATTAGAGCTATTGTAGTTAAAAGTAGATTTCTCTTTTGCTAAGTCTGTAGTAGAGATTAAGTTTCCATTTTCATCATAAGTATAACTTTCCCCAAATTCTTCTTTATACAGTTGAAAGCCATCAAAAGCTATAGTGTTTACATTGTTAGTGTATAATCCATAGATTCGTACATCCGTATAATCGCTATCTGCTATAGCCACTCCTGAAGCATATTGCCATGAGTTAGAGTGAGGATTATAGGTTACGTCTGTATTCTGGTAAGTACCATCTGTTCGCGCAAAAGCAAAGCGTAGGGTCATTTTCCTATCCTCACGAAGGGGAATGGAATCTGCCTTTGCCCAAGCGGAGAAAACAAAAGTATCTCCTTGTTTTCCTGGATTATTAATCACTTGCCTCATGTATTTATGAGTAGTGCCATTTCCTGTAATCTTCATGACCTTATCATCAATGACCTGTGGATTATCCATGGTTACTACTTGATCATTTGCGTCACAATTTACCCTTGACCAAAATTCTGGTGCTAAGGCTGTACCATAGCTAAAGTCTCCATTTCCTACCATATTATAGCGGTTCGATACTTTTCCTGTTTCCAACTGCACAGCGTCAAAGTAGGCAGAACCTGTTTCTCCTAAAATGCCCGCTATTAGCGTTGCACTTGTAGTAGAAGCATCAGAAGGAAGAGTGTAAAGGTTACTTCTCGCCTCTCCCAATTCTTTGTGCCTGAAACAAAGTTTGAATAGACCTGCACTTTACTACCCAAGGTGTCCCATAAGGCCCATAAAATAATACACCTAAGACATAATATTCTTACAAATGCAAAAGAGTAAAGCTGTGACAAAGCTAACTTTACTCTTCTACAATTATTTGTTTAATATATAGCCTATTAGAATTAATAGCGATATGTGTTTTCTAAATTATTTCATACTCTTTCCGTTTTCTAATAAAATTTTATATTCTCTCCCATCTGATACAATCTTTATGATTTTATTCTCAAATTGATAATCTGTTATGATATCACTATCATAATTCCATATAATATGCCCAAGAATATTTAAGCAGGTTATACCTAATTCACAAACAACATAAATTCTTTTTCCATCTTCCGATAAAATAACATCGTATATTAAAGAAATATATTCTACTTCTTTAATAATAGTATTATTGATTATATCTATAAAATAAATTGTGCTATCTGAGCTTATTAATAGTATTTCTTTAAATTTAATTACTGTAGGTGTTATTCCGCTACCTTCATTAAAAATGCCAACAAATACTTCAACATTATCAGCAAGTATATGAACTAAATAGAACTCTTCTTTCTGGGCATTTTCTCCCAAAACAATAGCACGTTTCATCCTTATACATTCTTGTAGCTCTGACTCTGAATCTACTTTATATAATTTATAATCTATATCTGATGATACCAATCTCATCTCCTACCTCCATATAATTGCACCGTTATTAATCTTCTTCCTTCCCATACTGACTCAACTTTCAATAATCCATTTGGTCCTGCAAGTAGCGATTCTCTTACAACCCTCCCATTCTTCTGTACCTTAAGAATATTCTTTGAATTTTTGTATGCTCTAGTCAAATGATTCATCATCAATCTTCTACCTTTAGCATTATTAAATATTCCGATGCCATTTAACTGTCGCTCCATAGCTATAGATCTATCTCTATTATGCTTTGTACCTGTAGCATTACCAAATATATACTCAAGCTTTTTCCCTATTACTGGTGAACCTTTTGTTAAATTTCTTATAATTCTTGATTTGCTCATACCTTTCAACTTAGATGCAAGCTTCTTAACAACCCCAATATTAGACAAAGCCTTTACACCAGCAGCATTAACTTCAGGAATCAGCATACATATGACATCAAACCCTATTCCTTTTGCATTTGCTCGTGTTGGATTCTTCACGAATTTGGCTACATTGTATGAAAGACTAGCTACACCGATAGCCGTATCCAACCAGTATCCAGAATCATCTTTGTGAATGACAGGATTGTTTTGGCAATAGGCAAACATGTTATTAGATAATAGCTCTCCTTCTTCACCCAGAATCACATCTGCATTGATAAACCTACCCCACTCAGGATTGTAGTATCTACTCTGCAGATAGTAAAGCCCTGTCTCAGTATCGTATCTATACCCTCTATATCTATATGGGTTCTTCTCACCTACTGTACTTGCTAAGTTTCCTGTAATAGATTGTAGATTACCCCAAGTGTCATAAGTATGGGTAACTACTTGTGTACCATTTCCATCTAAAATGCCAGTAATATCTCCCTGACCATTTCAGATATAATAGTAGTCTACATCATTAAGTTTCATGACGACAAGGGTATCATTCCCATCGTAGCTATAGTAGATGGTGTCTATTCCATTGGTTTCGTAACTTACCTTATCCCCTACTAGGTGATAAGTGGTAGTTACTCCATCTACCCTTTTTTCTGTTCAAATTCCTTCGTCATTATATTTGTAGATAGCATTGATTTGATTTCTTGACCACCCACAAATACATGTACTAGCTTATTTATGTCGTTGATGTACAATAAAAAGGATAAATTTAAAAATCGTAATTTAAATGTATATACATAAAGGAACATATTATAATTATTGCCAAATCATGAAATATGCCCCTCTCTGCGTGTTATTTAGCCACCAGTTAACAAAAACTGAATTTCATACATATATTTTTGAAGAGCAAAATAGTAATATAGAAAGTTTTATCTAAACGTCCTTAATATAGCTATGATTTATGCGCTACAAACTTTCTATTGAATCAAATATCAACCCTGTTAGCGCATACTTATTGTAGATATGCACAAAATCTTGAGTACAGTAAATACTTGTCCCATATTGTATTACACCAAATAAATCGTCCCCATTCCAAGATTCTTTATCTAAATAATCTGGTGCAAATACATCCCCTCTTTTTTCATACATTTCGTACCCACATACATCACATTTCCCTGTTAGAATAACATTAGATTTAGGATGAAGTCGAGCTGTTTTATTAGCAAGAATTTTATAGTACTTTGGCGGATCATCAGGTATTGAATTATATATTCGATAACCATATCCATCCTTAATATCTCTCCTTTTCTCTTCTGTTAAATCTCTTTTGGAGAGCATCTCTATCTCTTCATATCTCCATCCAGTAATGCCTTCATTGATTAGAATATCTAGTCCTTTTTGGGATATTAATTTAAAATAACCACATAATAAAAAGTCCGCATAATAACTATTACTTAGTATTACTTTTAATTTTACTTTTGAAGTGAATAAAGGATCATCCTCCCATTCTCTCTCACAAACTGTACATTCTATTTTTTCTAGTTCATAATCATTCATCTCTATTCCATACGCATATTTTTTCCTCTTACCCTCTTCCACCCAAACTTCATAATAATTCATAGTTCCTCCTTAAAAATGTGTTGAGAATTTATATTTCTTTGCTAATTGCCTTGCAAAGCTTAATATCTGTTTACTACTTGCATTACGATTTCTACTAAGATACTTTTCCCATTCTTTTTGGAGCATTACCTATTAATCTAGTTAAATTATGCCTAAAATTAGAGCTAGTAAACTTTCTTAATTTTGATACCCCTTTAACTACCTTAGCACCTTTGTAAGTATATGATCCTGGAATACCTGGCAATATCGTTGCTCCTACATCCCATGCTAAAAATCCTAAGTTTGTCCAACTTGGATTTTTAATTAAATCACTCATACTCCAACCTATGCTGGCAATATCAATAATCGTTTCTATAGCATTTCCAGATGGATCATAGCTTACTACTGGATTGTTTGAACAGTAGGCGAATAAATTATATACTATCATATCACCATTGGCGCCAAGGATGCTGTCTGTATTTACAAACCTACCCCACTCAGGATTGTAGTATCTGCTTTGTAGGTAGTAAAGTCCTGTC
>CAZVEI010000132.1:4222-5479 GCA_964626295.1 uncultured Alkalibaculum sp. | reverse complement strand
CCAGAAGAGGACAACACATGAGTAGTAAAGGTAGAATTATTTCCTCCACCGTGTTCTATATGAAGGATGAGGGCTAAGTCTAAGACTTTTGCTTCAAGTTCCGTATATTTCATATCCGGCCTAAGAAGACGAAGTATGTTTTCTGCTGTTGATAATTTAGGATCTGGTCTATGAATGTACATGCTCTTATCTTGGGCATAATGATTATATGCGTGATAACTATACACAGCTAACATTGGAAAGACACTAATCAACATAATACACTGACTTAAAACCGTTTGAATAGACAAGTCTGAAGAGTTTTCATCGTAAGATGAAAGAGTGAGGACACTTTTTGCCAGTGAATTCATAATATCTTTACTTGGAGCCTTCATAATGACGTCTCTAACAAAATTTGTAGGCAAAGATCTTGTACTTGATAAAAGATCCTTAAATTCAGTAATTTGCTCTTTGTTAGGTAAATCTCCAAATAAAAGTAAGTAAGCTGTTTCTTCAAAGCCAAATCGATTATCTTTTAAATAACCATTTACTAAATCAATAATATTGTATCCCCTATAGAGTAGTTTCCCGTCACAAGGAATTTTTTCACCATTTTCGTATTTATACGCTTCTATACTTGAAATATTGGTGAGTCCCGCTAATACACCAACACCATTTCTATCTCTCAATCCTTTTTGCACATCGTACTTCTTATACAAAGAAGAATCTATTTGAGTATTTTCTTTACATAATTTTGATAAATTATCAATTTTGTTTTCCCAATCTATACGTTCAACCATTTTTATCAACTTCCTTTCTAATATTCTTTCGGATCTTTTGAAGAACGGAAAGAAAAACCTTTAACTCCTCTTGGCTTATACCTTTTTGTAATGACTTATAAAATTCTTTTTCTATTTTATATAATTTACTCACAATTCCCTTAGCATTTGGCGATAATTTCAAATGGATAAAACGACGGTCTTCTTGATCTTGTACAATAAAAAGTAAATCCTTTCGCGATAAGCTGTCTACAGATTTGCTTATTAAGGATCTAGATAAATGATGATATTCTGCAATATCCCTAGCCGTATCATACTTTTCATTCTTCCATAAGAATAGGAGCACGTCGATCTCATTTTGCGTTAAGTCGTATTCTTCCATAAAACGAGAATACATGTTCTCATATAATTTTTTTACCTCTATAGCGGAAATAACGAACTTTTCTCCAGCACTATGGTGACTCATAATTTCATCTATAATATTCAAAACTTCAAAAAA